>JANXCJ010000051.1 GCA_025060275.1 Bacteroidia bacterium
AAGCCCAGCAGCGCGTAATCTCTCTAACTCTGCTCTATTTTCAGGGTCATCTAAGTAGGCGCGCACACTCTTTGCTATTACAGGCCCTATTGTGTAGACTGCCCCGATTTCCTCTTCTGAAGCGCTGAGGAGCTTATCTAAGGTAGGAAAGGCCTCTGCTAACTTCTCTGCTACGGCTTCTCCTACGTGCCGAATGCCCAAAGCGTATAAAACTTTTGAATAGGGCCTCTTTTTAGATTCTTGGATGTTTTGAATGATCTTGATAGGCATCTTATCGGCAAATCCTTCTATTCCTCGTAGATCATCCGCACTGATGTTATATAAATCGCTAAAATTTTTTACTATGCCTTTTTTGTAGAGTTTTATGAGTATCTTTTCTCCGAGGCTTTGGATATCCATAGCCTTGCGGCTTACAAAGTGTTCTAATCTTCCGATTACTTGGGGAGGACAGTGCTTATAGTTAGGGCAATACCTCCCTACCTCACCGGCAGGTTGGAGGAGAGGTGTGCCGCATTCTGGGCAGGTAGTGGGGGGTATGACTTTGCGAGCTGAGGGGGGGCGCTTCTCAGTTAAAACTCTTACTACCTTAGGAATGATCTCGCCACTTTTTTCTACTACTACCACATCGGGTAAATGCAAATCAAGGCGTTCTATTTCATCATAATTATAAAGAGAAGCTCTCTTAACAGTAGTGCCTGAAAGTTTGATAGGCTTTAGCTCTGCTACTGGTGTAATATAACCTGTTCTTCCTACTTGATAAGTGATACTGTATAACTCTGTGATAGCTTGTTCAGGCTGATATTTATATGCGATAGCCCACCGCGGGGCTTTTGCAGTAGTTCCTAATTTTTGCCTTATGCTTCGGCTATTCACTTTCACCACCACACCATCAGTGTCATAAGGAAGTTTATCTCGCGCGTTTTCCCAATAAAATATAAATTCTTTCACCCGTTGTAGAGATAAAGGTCCTGAAGTTTCTACTACGGGGAACCCCCATTCTCGGAGAAGTTTCATTACTTCCTCATCGGAGTCAGGTAAGCCTTCGCCTTCAGCAAAGTAAGCGAAGAAACGAAGCCTTCTCTCAGCTACTTCGCGTGAGTCTTGAAGTTTCAATGAACCTGCTGTAGCGTTGCGAGGGTTCATGAAAGGTGGCTCACCTATTTCTTCTCTTTCCTGATTGAGCTTTTTGAAAACCTCCCGAAGCATATAGACCTCGCCTCGCACTTCCAGAAGAGGGGGAAAGTCCCCCCGTAGGCGTAGGGGAACACCCCGAACTGTGCGAAGATTAGGGGTAATGTCATCCCCTTGCCACCCATCACCCCTCGTAACACCCTGTACGAAAACCCCTGCCTGATAGTGAAGACTTACAGCCACACCATCTATCTTAAGCTGAGCAATATATTCCCAATTTTCACTGGGCAGAAGTCGGCGTAGGCGGCTCTCAAATTCCTCTAATTCTTCCGTGGAATAGGCATTATCTAAGCTCAGCATGGGCTGTTGATGCCGAACGATAGGAAATTCTTTCGTAATTGTACCTCCCACCCGCTGGGTAGGGGAGTCGGGGCGGCGCAGCTCTGGATAAGTAGTTTCTAATTGTATAAGCTCCCTCATCAGCCTGTCATATTCACTATCGGGGATGCGAGGCTGGGCAAGAATGTAGTAGTAATAATCGTGTTCGTTGATCTCTCGGATAAGCTCTTCTATACGTTGGGCGGCTTGGGCCCTTTGTTCAACTTTAGGGAAAAGGTCCATGGGCCCTTGGCGGTCCGGACGGGATTCGAACCCGCGACCTCCGGCGTGACAGGCCGGCATTCTAACCAGCTGAACTACCGGACCAGCGCTGCAAAGGTATAAATTTTCTCAAAGACTAAGAAGGCTCAGCCCATAGGTAGCCCACTTCCTTATAGGGTCCTTCATTAGGAGTAGTAAGGATGAAATCTTTTACCTCATAACCCGATTCTTTGAGGAGAGCGCTTACAGCCTCTTTCGTGTCATGTATTTCCATCCATATTGTCGGCTTGAAGCGCTGGAGTGTCTTTAATGCACCCCGTAGCACGGCTACTTCTGCACCTTCTGTGTCTATCTTCATCCAGTCTACTGTAGAGGGCTTGAAAGTTTCTACGAGCTGGTCAATAGAAGTAGCGAGAATCTCTCCGTTTTCATCTTCTACTGCATAATAGCTAAAAGAACTGTGAGCGGTGAGCATTTTTGTTCCTTTGAGACTGAGGCGGCAGGGGACCTCCCAGGCAGCCATGCGCAAAGGAATGGCATAGGAGGCTTGATTTAGAGCCAAGTTTCGCAGTAGGTGAAAGTAGTTTTCCTGGTCTGGCTCAAGCAGAAATACTTCCACATCCCGAGGGAAGTTCTTGCTGTAGGTAAGCGTCCAATAGCCTCTGTGTGCCCCTATGTCTATTCCTACTTTACCTGAGCGGAGTCTTGAGAGCCAAGAGGCAGGAAAACGGTCTCCCCGGAGGAATGCCCTTAGCCAGATAAGTCCTCCTTCATCCAGCCAAGGTCCCTCCGCTAGACGATAATATCGCCCCTTTAGGGAAAAAGGCCAAAGGGTCCAGTGGTACTTGGGATTCTGCATGAGTGCCTTCCATATCTCCTCTGCCTTTTTGTGTTTTTTTTCATACCACCACTTTCTCGCTTTCCAGAAAGATGCATTGATCCATAGAACCCAGGTATCTACCCAGTAGCGTCCTTTCAGCTGTTTCCACATGGATCACAAAGGTAGGTAGGCAAGTAAAGGCTAAAATTTTTGTTATGCGTCTGGATGTCAATTGCCCTGCTTTCTGCGACACATCGTCCTGGCAGCTATACTCGTAGAGTATCATTATACCTCGCTCGGGAAGTGGAGAGGCGAGGTGAGAGCTATCATTTTATTGATTTTCAGGTATTACCGAGAGAATTCCTATTTTCTGACCTTTTTGGAAACCGCTCGGAGGTATTTCAGGCGGTGATTCAGACCCTTCTCCTTGCTGAGTGTTGGTTGTGGGTGGTGCCAGAGTATAATGGAAGTATTCCGGGCATTGTGAAAGTATTCATAGACGCGCTTCCTCGGGAGGTTTTCGTGAGGCGCGCTGCTGCCCTAGTGGGAGTCTCGGACGGCCGATTTGGTAATCTGAGAGGATTAGATCACCTTTCTGCAATTCTACAATATTGCGGGATGCGGGTACTGCCCTTCCGTGCCCACCTTCCAAATATCCGTTCTCATTGGATAGAAGCGGAGAATCAGCCAGCCTCCTTTCTTATGGCTGAGATTGAGACCTTCATTAACCATCTTTTTGCATGGATTTCGTCGCAGCGTTGAAGGTTTTTTAGTATATTTGTACGAGAAGCCGAAGTGGCGGAATTGGTAGACGCGCACGTCTCAGGAGCGTGTGGGATTTCCCGTGTGGGTTCGAGTCCCACCTTCGGCACCTATAAGCAAATAATACACACTTAGCATGGGTTCCCACATGCCGCAAAAGGCTCCTTATAGGGTCAGCTTAGAAGTGGGTACATACTGGTGGTGTGCCTGTGGTCGTAGTCAGAAGCAGCCTTTCTGTGATGGGAGCCATAAAGGCACTGGTATTTCTCCTCTCAAGCTTTCCATAGAAGAGCCAAAGAAGGTATGGTTATGCGGATGTAAGCATACGCAGAATCCTCCCTTCTGTGATGGTACTCATAAGAATTTATAGCCTCTGGGACTATTCATCAGGGACGAGAAATTCTATCCTCTGTGGAGTTCATACAAAGGAGGGTTGGGGGTCGGGATTTTATTCTAACTAAGCTCAATGTCATGGAGGTCAATTGTTAGGGGTGCCGGTAGGGTATTTGCTCTTATAGGCTTGCTAGAGTTTCTATCTGCTCAAGTTCGGTGTCCTACCACTAAAGAATTCTCGCATATTGGAATGGATAGAGCTTTTCCCTCTGCACGCTTTATACCAGATACGCTGTGGGTGCCGGTTGTATTTCATCTTATAGCTCAGGACTCTGGTGGCTGGTTAGAAGAAAGGCGCATAGCAGCTCAGGTGCGAGCTTTGAACAGAGATTTTGCTGCGGCA
Source organism: Bacteroidia bacterium (assembly GCA_025060275.1). GTDB lineage: Bacteria > Bacteroidota > Bacteroidia > SpSt-205 > SpSt-205 > SpSt-205. Next base: position 4,050 of record JANXCJ010000051.1, read on the forward strand.
GGTATTCAATTTTACTTACCTCGCTATGGCCCGCAGGGCCAGCCCACTTGCGGAGTTACGCGGCATCTCTCTCCCTTAGCGGTGCATGACTGGACCTTTCAAGAAGATACCCTAAAAAGTCTCGTCTGCTGGCCCCCTGATAGCTTCTTGAATATCTGGGTAGTGGACGAGATGGTACTTAGTACGATAGGATATGCTAGGGTATTGGGGGACTCTGAGGGTACTCCCGGTGTAGTTCTGATCAAATCAGTGGTAGGGGATAAGGTAGGAGTACAACCGCCTTTTGATTGGGGTAGAACCGCTGTCCATGAGATAGGGCATGTATTTAGCTTATATCATCCTTTTGAAGGTGGATGTGTGGGTATGAACGCTCAAACCTGTGCGATAGAGGGAGATGAAATTTGCGATACCCCTCCTCAGAGTCAGCCTCATTACGGATGTCCCCCGTTGACGACCAATACCTGTCATGAAGCTCCTCCCGACTTATTTGACCCTGTGGATAACTTCATGGGGTATGTAGATGATGAGTGCATGACGCGCTTCACCTCACTACAAATTCAACGGATGAGGGAATTTCTCTTTCAGGTGGGTGCTGTGCTAATCAGTGAAGAAAATCAGCAAGCCCGCGGAAGGAATGAACCTTTCCTGTCTGGCTGTGCGGCAGTGGCTTCATTGAGCTACTCTCTACCTTCTTTCCACATTCGTCAAGCAGGACACTCTATCTTCATGGAAGCAGAAGAGAGCATATCCCTAATTCTTCTAGATGCTATGGGGAGAATGATTCTAAAGAAGGAGGGAAACCAGTTCTTCTTGTCTAATCTTCCTGTTGGTCTTTATATAGCTGTGGTAGAAGTTCGCGGTAAGCCTCTCTTTTTTCGTTTTTTCGTGATATGAGGCTCATCCTACTTATGCGGCATGGCAAGTCTGATTGGGACTTTGCAGGTGTGTCTGACTTTAATCGTCCTCTAAGTGAAAAGGGTATTCAGGATGTGCTTAGGCAGGGGCAGGCACTTCTCAAAACTGGCTATAGACCTGATAGAATACTCTCCAGTCCTGCTATACGCGCATGGCATACAGCTCACCTTATGGCACAGGTAACCTCGCTTCCTCACGAAGCTGTACAAGCCGAAGCAGGATTTTATAGAGAGGAAGTAGATGCAATTTATCATGCCCTCCAGAGCCTTCCTCAATCAGTGAGTACTGTGTTACTTGTAGGACATAACCCTTTATGGAGTGAGCTAGCAAGTAAGTGGGCTCAAAGCTCCTTTGAACTATCTACTAGTGAGATTGTAGGATTTGGTTATGAAGGGGGATGGAATGAGATAGGGGTCACTTTTTCACCTTTTTCTTATCTTTTTTACTTACGCAGAACAGGGTAAAAAGCTCCATACACCAGTTCCTCTCGCTTGTAGAGGTAGAATCCTATTAGATAGCGTCCAGGCAAAAGGTCTCTAACCCTCCAGTACAACTGGAGCGTATCTAACTCACCGGATGCGTTTATTGTGAAGCGTCGCTCTTCTATGGATAAGTAACGAGTTAGTTCAGGCAGGGAAGACTCAGCATGATAAAGGGCTACTTGTCCCAGGTAAGTACCTTTTGGCACGCTATATAGGCAGAGATGAGAGGGATTAAGGGAGCTGCTGTTTACTCCTTTCCCCCAATAGAATAGAGAAACACTCCAGCTTTCCTTGGGAGGGGGGAGAAATCCTTTCTGCAAAGTGTTTACGTACCTCTCAAGGTCCCAGACACTAATCTCCCACTGAATGGAATGAGAAGGAATATTTTCCCACTTGAAATGCGCAAAGTTAGGTGTGGTAGGAAGTTCCTGTAGCGTACTTTTTAGCCGTAGAGTTTTTCGGGAGTAGGCATATACCCGAGAGGAGTCTCTCAGGAAAACCTCTACTTCATATTGTGCTATACATTCCTCTGAGGCTTGTACATAGTGTGCAGGCTCAAAGACTAACCAGAGATGGGTGGCAAAGGGTCCTATTATCCAGCGTACTTCAAAGAGGTTGTGCCCATAAATCATATTCAGTAGCATCCACCACCCGTACCTGATAAAAATTTCCCGCTTCCATCCGATGCGCTGGGTCTGATACATAAACAAGGTTATCTACTTCTAAGGCATCGTACTCACTTCTGGCAATAATAATATCACCTTGCCTTTCGTCTGCTAAGACTTTCAGGATTTTGCCTATGAATCTCTGATTCCAGTTATAGGATATTTGTTGTTGGAGACTCATGAGGCGGTGATACCTTTGTCTTTTGACGCGGGGAGGTATATTGTCCTCATAATTGTAGCTAAGGGTGCCCTCCTCATGGGAATATATGAATGCCCCTACTCTCTCTAACGAATGCTTTTCTAAGAATCTTAGTAAAGCCTCAAAATCTTCTTCAGATTCTCCGGGAAATCCTACAATAAAAGTAGAGCGGATGGCAATACCGGGTACCTCCTTGCGTATTCTTTCCAAGAGTGCCTCTGTACGGGTCTGGTTCAATCCTCTCCGCATCCTTCGCAAAATGGGGTCGGAAATATGTTGCAGGGGAATGTCTAAATATTTGCAGATAGAGGGAGCCTCACGAATGATAGGGAGTATTTCTGTGGGGAAGCCTGCTGGATAGGCATAATGCAATCTAATCCACCCGACCTGAGGTAGACTAGCTAAGGCTTCTAATAAATGGGCTAGTTTCCTCTTGCCATACAAGTCTAGCCCATAATAGGTAAGGTCCTGTGCAATCAAGCTAAGCTCTCTCACACCTTCTTCAAGCAGACGACTCGCCTCTGCTACAATCTCTTCCATAGGACGAGAACGGTGTGCGCCTCGCATGAGTGGGATAGCACAGAAGCTACACTTACGATTACAGCCTTCTGAAATCTTAAGATAGGCATGGTGAGGATAACCTATGCGTTTCCTTTCACCCAAGAGATATCTGCGGAGATTACCTTGGAGTTCAGTGATTAGCTTATCAAACTCCATCTGAGAGTAGAATCCATCCACCTCTGGTAGCTCTGCCTTCAGCGTAGCTTTATCACGAGCGACTAAACATCCTACTACGTAGAGGCGTTTTATGTAGCCTGCCTGGCGGGCTTCTAAGTAATCTAAAATGGCTTTGACAGATTCTTTTTTTGCCTTATCTATGAAGCCGCAGGTGTTCAGGATGACAATATCTGCCAGTTCTAATTCGGTGGAGTGAGAGAGCGCATAAGTAGATTCCAAGGCCGCAGCAAGTCGCTCAGAGTCAAATATATTTTTGCTACATCCTAAGGTAGTAATATGAAGGCGCAGCGGCTTAGTATGCATGCTATTCCGAGATGAGGGCGGTTTCTTGGATACGCTTTAGCAGCTCTGGGCGAGAGACCCGACCTGTCAGGTATTTCTCTACAACTAAGCTTGCAATAGGGGCTGCCCAACTTGCTCCCCAGCCTGCATTCTCTACCACTACAGCGATGGCGATTTTGGGTTTATCTTGAGGAGCGAAGCCCACAAATAGAGAGTGGTCTTTACCGTGAGGATTTTGAGCTGTACCTGTTTTACCACATAGACCTAAGCCAGGTACATACGCTGTATAAGCTGTGCCTGCTTCCACTGCTAAACGCATACCCTCTATGATGGGCTCAAAATAATCTGCCTCAATAGGTACGCGTATAGTGTCAAAGTAGCTTACCTGTTTCTGTGGCTGCTGGTAAATTCCTCGTAGGAAGTGTGGCTGTACGTAAAAGCCCCTATTTGCAATCACGCACATAGCATTAGCCATTTGAAGGGGTGTCATGAGCACTTCCCCTTGTCCTATGCTATTACTTATGATGGTGTAGGCGTTCCAGCGTCCTCTGCCATATATGCGGTCGTAGTAAAGCTTAGTAGGAAGATTACCCGGCTTTTCTGAGGGGATGTCTACGCCTAACCTCCTCCCTATACCGAAATATAACAGATAATCTCGCCATTTCTCATAGGCAATTTCTACTTTTCCATATTTGGGATGGTGTAAAAAGTCTGTATATAGGGAGGCGAAATAAGCATTACACGAATACTGAATGGACTCTATGAGGGAGAGGGGGGTAGGGTGAGCGTGACAGGCTGGTTTGCCTTTGTTGCGTATGTAACCGCCTGCACAGGGGTGGTTTGTGGAGACTGTTATGGTGCTTTCTTGTAGCGCGATTATAGCGTTGAGTAGCTTGAAGGTAGAGCCTGGAGGATACATTCCCTGAATGACTCGGTTGTAGAGGGGGAGGTACTGGGCTTTATTTAGCTGCTGCCATTGAGAGCTCACCTCTTCTCCTGCGAGAAGGTTGGGGTCATAAGAGGGAGCACTCACAGCACAGAGGATTTCGCCTGAGGAAGGCTCCATAGCTACTAAGGCACCTACTTTTCCATAAAATAGGCTCTCTGCGAATTGTTGAAGTTCTGCATCTACAGTTAGTACGAGGTCCATTCCACGCACGGGAGGTATATCATGCTGTCCCTCGTGATAGGACCTCACTTCCCTGCCCATAGCATCTACTACTATGAAACGATAACCTTTTCGTCCTGCAAGTAGCCTTTCGTATTGTCGTTCTAGGCCCGAGCGCCCGATAAGGTTTCCTAAAGTATAGCGACCCTCTGAAGCGGCAATTTCCTGAGGCGTAACTTCACTAAGGTAACCAAGAAAATGGGCCCCCGCTGGATATAGATATAGCCTGCTATGAAGCACCTGAGCAGAAAATCCTGTTTGTCGCCATGCATTCTCCATAAGTATCGCATAGCGAGGTAGGGATACATACCGTAGAAGAAGACTGGGTTTGCTCTGACTATACTGAGTGGCTTGTTGAAGTTTTTGCTTAAGCCATGCAGGTGATAGACCTAAAACTTGAGCCATGTGAGAAGTATCTAGTCCGGAGACTTCTCGGGGGGTAACGAAAAGGTTGAAGAAAGGGATATTAGACACCCAAATGCGACCTTGACGATCTCGTAAGATACCGCGGGGAGGTACTATCTCTACCCTGCGCACGGTGTTAAGCTCGGCTTGGCGCCGACTCTCCCCAGAGAAAAGTTGAATCTGTGTCAGGCGTAAAAGAACTACGCCTAATGTAATTCCAACGAGTGCTACCCACTGCCGATAACGCTGATAACCCTTAGGCTCTTGCATTGGTGGTGCGAAGAACCAGTTCAAAAATAATCCATTCCCAAACAAAAGTATAGATGGTACTAAGGGTAAAGTAGATGAGCCCATTGCCATCTATTGTCCACCTAGCGAGAAATAAGTACCATAGATGATGCCAAGCAGTGAGCGGGAATACATAAGCGAAAAATTCTCCTCTCTCTAATGAGCTTAGAGAAAAGGCTTTCTCTGAGTCTGGGGAAAGTTGGGGATTTAAAATTCTGAGCCACAAGCGTCGCACAGCCCATACCCATAAACCGCAGAGAGTTTGGAGTCCATGGGGTGGGAAAAAAATATCTAAGATTATACCATAAATGAACGCAGCCATCAAGCTCAAACGTCCCTCCCATGAAAAGGGTAGTGTAAGCCAAAAAAGTACATATGGCATTGGAATAGCCAGCGAGGGAATCAAGGTCAAAGGGGCGAGGATAGCTTGAAATGCTATGAGAAGCGCTCCTATTCCAGCTACTTTTAGAACGCTTTTCATGAGCGTCTGGGCATGCGGGGTGCGAGGATATATAACGGTCCCGGTGCATGCCAGTCCAGATAAGTGGCTATTTCTATATTGTAGAAGCCTCGCGCAAGGTCCATTCTTGCTTGTTTTACTCGTCCAATTTTTACACCCTTAGGGAAAATCAGACTATTGGCTGCTGTCCATACCTCATCGCCGACGCTCAGAGGTACATAAAGAGGAATATACTCTAAGGTGAGCCTATTTAGTGTAGGCTCTCTCCAGGAGGTTATACCTAATACCTGCTGCTGGGGCAAATAAGCAGCTACATGGACTTCCTTGTGGAAAATAGATAGCATCACGCTATGAGTGGCAGTTGTGTCAGCAATCACGCCTACTACTCCTCGGTCAGAAATTACGCCCATTCCGGGGGCTACTCCATCTCTACTGCCCTTGTTGAGTATAGCATAGTTTTCCCGAAAATGAAAGGTCTGATAGGTTATTTCTGCGGGTATAAAATGATAACTGGACAAAAAATCTAAATCTCCCAGGGCTCCAAAGGGCAGACTCACTGGACCCTCTGAGCAAGCTATGAGATAAAGAGCTTCCATGAGCTCTGAATTTAGTTTATGCACCCGCTCTAGCTCCGAAAGCGCTATCCAGGGTCTCCTTACCTGGTAGAAGAGCTCATGGAAAGCTGAAGTGAGCTGCATAGTCCATCTTTTTATTGTGCTACCCGCTACAGGAGTGTAGTACACATATGTATAAAAAGCTATTACTTGAAGTACTGTCCATAGCAGTGGCGCACTTAGAAGGAGCTGGAGCCAGCTTGTGATTCGCACTACTGGGTTACCTGATTAGCTTGATTAGGAGGTATGGGAGGAAGTGAGTGTATTTTCTTCTTCACGGCTTGATTGTTAGCTTTTTACGATGAGGAAGTGAAATTTATGTAGGTTACGAAGGGCGTAGCTTGTGCCTTTTGCAATAGCGCGGAGGGGGTCTTCTGCGATGCGGACCGGTAGATGAGTTTGTTGAGATATGCGTTGGTCCAGGCCACGTAGAAGAGAGCCACCTCCCGCCATATGAATGCCCCTTTCTACGAGGTCGGCAGCGATCTCTGGTGGGGTGGCTCCTAAGGTTTGCATGACCGCCTCTAATATTTTTGATATGGATTTGTCTAAAGCATTTACAATTTCTCTATAGGAGATGGATAGGGTGCGTGGAGTGCCTGTCATGATATCTTTACCGCGTACAGGGTGATTAGGTGGAGGATCAGGGATGTCTGCAAGGGCAGCTCCTATTTCTATTTTTATGCGTTCGGCTGTGCGTTCGCCGATTTGAAGGTTATGCTGACGGCGAATGTACTCTACAATATCTGCATTCAGCTCATCTCCTGCTATGCGGATGCTTCGGTCGCATACGATCCCGCCCAGTGTGATTACGGCTATTTCGGTAGTACCTCCGCCAATATCTATTACCATATTGCCCTCGGGGGCTTCCACATCTAGGTCCATGCCTAAGGCTGCAGCCATAGGTTCATGGATAAGATATACTTCACGGGCTCCAGCTCTTTCAGCGGAGTCGCGCACCGCGCGCTCTTCTACTTCTGTAATACCGCTGGGGATACATACCATCAGACGAAGATTGGGTTTTAGAAGCCTTCGGCTGCCGGGAATTTTTGCTAAAAATCCTCTAATCATAGCTTCTGCCATGGCAAAGTCAGCGATCACTCCACCACGCAGAGGACGCACTGTTCGGATATTTCTGTGGGCTTTCTCATGCATATAGAGAGCTTCTTGTCCCACAGCGATGACGCGGTTTTTCCCCTGGTCAATAGCTACAATAGAGGGTTCATCTATCACTACTTCCCCGTCCACCATTATGACTGTGTTCGCTGTCCCCAAATCTATGGCGATATCTTGCCTCAATAAGAGTCCTATCATACTTCAGTGTCGGAAATGCCTATACTTAAGGAAAGTTAGAGAGATATCGTGATTGAGAGCGAAATTCTCTATTTCCTGCTGCCTTTTACCTCCAGAAGGCACAGCTACTTTCCTTATCCCAGCAGCATGAATGAGTTCTAAGCTGTCTGTGAAAGGAAAGAACCCATCGCTGGCTAAGAGTAGCTTATGAGGAGGCAAATTTCTCTTAGCTGTGCGCTGGAGGGCTAGCCGAACCGCCTCTACCCGAGAAGTTTGTCCACTTGCGGCTGCTACCAACTGTCCTTCTGCCACTACTACGAT
>JANXCJ010000052.1 GCA_025060275.1 Bacteroidia bacterium
CTCGCATAATATATCTGCTTATTAGGGTGTCTTTCCTTGAATTCTCTAAAAGCCTTTGTAAGCTCTGGCGTAAGATAGCGTTTCACAGCTCCAGCTGAATTCGCATACACCGTAAAGTGTTGATCAAATCCAGAGTCCTCTGAAGCATAAGTTTGCACACGCCCGGGCTGATAGAGGTCTGACTCTGAAACCCCCTTAGGAACTATGTATATATCCCCTAAGCGAGGCTCTTTACAGGTTACATGGGCAAAAAGCCCTTCAAATACGGGCTCATAATGTTTCTTATTACCTTCTTTCACCAGAGTCAGAGCGTGCACCTCTGAGAATTCCACAGCCGTACCATTCTCTAACTGCATAAAGCAATAATCATCTCCCTCGTACTTGTGTATAGGCTTACCAAAGAGACGACTCTTCAGAAATGTCGTTGCTGCAATATACCTATGAGGAATGTAGTGAAGCCGATCATCTATGTACTTTATGATGCCTTCTATCACCCTGCCTTTGAATAAATTGTAAAACTTACGACTATTGAGGATCTCCCTTGACACCATGTAGGCTAAAAAGAAGAAAATGAGCACATTAAGGATAATTAAGGGTATAAGGTATTCTTGACCCATCCAAGTAGAGCTCGCCCAAATAGCTAGAATGGTGATAGGAACGGCTAAAATCCAAATGATAATAGCCCGGAGAGTAGTGGATTTACGCGCTGACTCTGCCATAGAAAGTTCCTTAGAAAGCTGCTCATTAAAAAACCGCCTAAAATCTTCTAGTGTCTTCATATCCTATATAGTTTTGAATAGTTTCCTGATGAGGATGCTACAAGGATTATGCCAACTCTATGACACCATCCCTGTATATGAATGGATTTCCCCATGTGCCGCAAAGATAGGCAAGAGAGGGACTTAATACCAACCCCTACTTTTGCAAAGATGCAAAGAATCATAAGAGGGATAGGGATTGTGGGAGTATTGTGGATAAGAGCACAGGTAGGGGAACCCCTAAAAGACTCCCTCTTGGTAGAAAACGAGCGGATAGAAAGTTTTGAGCTAGGACAGCGCTCCATTCCTCCTTTTCCTTCCATAGAAAGGCCCGTATGGCGAATAGAGGAGCCCTCATGGGAAGGAGCTCCTTCCCTATCTTTCTCAAGACCTTTTGTGCTATCCCCAGGAAAGCCTGTCTGGTATAAGATACCTCCCCTTCATGTGCGATATGCATTAGGCCGGTTTTGGACACACCTATTAGAGGCGAGTTGGGGACATAGCCGAGACCTTGAAAAGGATGGCGGTATAGCCTTCACACATCACTCTACTTCGCAAGGGCATGTCCCAGCCGCCCGATGGGGGTATACCTATCTCCAGGGATGGATTGGATACACTAAACCCAACTACACCTTAGAATTCCGATATAGAGGCGGTTATGAGAAATTCGTTTATTATGCTCCGTATGCGGAGGGCTGGATAGTAGCTGACCATAAAAAACCCACAATAGCAGACACCCTAAAAGGTCATTACTGGCGTCAAGAGCTCAGCATCCAAGGTGCACTAAAAAAGGGGGGCAGCCTTAACTTAACTACCCGGAGGCTAGACCTTCATCGCGGAGCACCTGAGTGGCAAGGCATGCTTATTCTCCATGCCCCTACCTATGACTTCTTCTCCCTTGGTAAAGCCCACCTTCAACTTTCAGGTTTTATAGAAGGCAGCCGATGGGTCCTCTCTACAAAAAGTGCCGTGGAAAGAAACACTTCTCCCTGGCTCATACGCATAGGCATAACAGGAGCACTCGGCCGAGACTCCCTCCTACGCTTTTTAGTATCTCCCCTCATTCGTATAGTATATCAAGGAGGGCCCTCTCTTCTTCGCCCGTTTATAGAGAATAAAGGAGAGTTATTCCCCATCACTTATTTTACTGCCTCTGAGCAGAATTTGTATTTATACAGGGCTCCTGCCGTCTTAGCCATAACTCGGGAGTGGTTTCACTCCCAGGTAGGACTGGAAGGACAGGGAAAAGGCTGGGAGTATAAGGTAGCTGGAGAGTACAGATATATCCGATCATTTCCCCTATACATCCCTCGGAGGCCCTTCTTTGAGCTTTCCACCTTAGACCAAGTGCAAAGTGTAGGCGCTCTAATCACTTGCATGTACACTCCTATGATAGTGGGCCCCTTTGGAGAATTCCGGGCAGCCTATCGCTGGTGGAGGTTACCCACTGGCAGAACTCTATATGCGATTTCTCCTTTGGAAGCGATTCTCCGAGTGGGATATCAGAAGGAAGACAAACTAGCCTTTTCCCTAAGCACTTACACCATAGGTCCACGCTTTCTTGATGACTCTCTTGAAGCTGCACCCTATGTGGATATTTCATGGGAATTCCATATACGAGTATGGCGCTTTTTAAGTTTATTTGCACATATGAACAATCTACTCAATCAGACTTATTATAGGTGGTACGGCTATCGTGAAAGACCATGGGATATTCGCTTAGGATTATGGCTAAAAATGGGTTAGTCTTATGGGTGCATCGATGCAAATAGACTTTCAGTTATATATAGCTCTTCTTGCCACCGAATTACCGCGCTTTTCTATACCGGGCTTAGGTACTTTTATCTGGCATATAGAACGGTGCCATGTAGACCCCAAAAGCGGGACGGTAGCACCTCCACGCCCTACTCTCAAGTATGAGCCCGGGAATAGGTACTTGGAAGAAACGATAGGTTTTCTAAGGGACCATTACGGCTTTTCAGCAGAAGATGCCGAAGCTTTCTTGAAAGAAGTAGGGAAACTTGCCTCTTCTTACCTGCGAGCTGCCCCAGAAATGGAGTTATGGAAGCTGGGAAAGCTTAAACGAATAGGAGGTGTATATAAGGTAGAGCTAAATGAAGAAGCACAAGCCCCTCTAACAGTGGATATGGTGGAAATTTCTTTGCGGGCAGGTGTGGGGAATCCTGTAGCTTCTTTACCTGCAAAGAAAGAAGCTGCTCCACCACCCTCTAAAAAAGCACCAAAAGAGAAGCCTCGCGCCCGAGTTGCTGAATCCCTTCCCCACAAAACCTCAGAGTCTACCTTGACCCCTGCCGTTAGTACCTCATCTAAACGTCATTGGCTTACTTTCGTAATAGGAATAGGGGTAATTATCCTCCTTATAGGACTTGTGAGCTTCTGGCTACTTCAAAGAAAGCACCCCCCTAAGCCTGTGGAGATTACTCTTTCCCCAACTAAGGCCCCCAAAACTACTCCTTCCTCCAAAGAGGAAAAGCCCACTCCACAAGAATCTCCCCAGACTAAGCCTGAATCCCGCCCCTTAGCTCCTGAAAAACCTGCTAAGCAGAAGGCAGAAGCCATTCAGCCACCAAAAGAAGTCCTTCAGCCCCCTTCCGCTGAGCCCAAACCTAAAGCAAAAGGACCCAGATATTATATCATTGTAGGCTCTTATCCATCTAAAAGTGAAGCAGAAGCAAAAGCAGCGGAATTTTCTGGATACTCTATAGAGTATTTACCGGGGAAGCAACCAGGCTGGGTACGCCTGAGTGTATTTAGCTCTACCAACCCTGCGGAAGTGGAGGAGCGGCTCCGAGAAATCAAATCCCGCGTGCCAGATGCATGGGTTTATGTATCCCCCTAACCCCCAAGTACCTTCCCCTTATTTACTATTGTCCCAAGAGTGAGAGAAGTTTCTCAGGAGAGTTAGAAGGAGAAAGAAGAAGCGTAGCTAAACCCACAGTAGCAGCACCTTCTATATTAGAGGAGCTATCATCTATGAAGAGAGTCTCCTCAGGTTTCCAGCCGAGTGCCTGAAGCACGCTTTTATAAGCTGCGGGTTCAGGCTTGCGATAATGTAGAGAAGGCGAGAAAAACATCCCCACGAAGTAAGGCTTCCACCCACCGATTTCTGGTAGGACTCTGTTTAGGTGAAGTTCATTGGTATTACTTAGTACAGCTAAGCTAAAACGCTTGCTGAGCTCCTCTAATACTCCCTGAGATGCTGGAAGGGGTCCTAAGAGCATGGCATTCCATGCGTTGATAAGTTCTTCTCTGGAATAGTGGGGAAATCTAGTATGCCAGTAGGCTAGAAACGAGTCGGTGGAAACTTTCCCTTTTTCATAGGCAGCTAACATGGGGTCTCCCAGCAGCTGCGGAAGGTGCTCTACAGACAACCCCAGCGCCAAAGCAGTACGCGCATACTCCACTCCATAGAGCACACCCCCTAAATCCAAAAGAAGATTTTTTATCATGAATAACCTATGCTGGTAGTCGCTTCCTTCAAGATAGAGGCACTACGGTGAAGCTCTGCGCTCTCCCTCTCATCCAGAGTAGGGTAAAGTGTAGTCTCTACACCATTAGAGCCTACAATCCGAGGCAGTGAAAGCGTTACATCAGATATCCCCTCTATATGAGGATTAAGAATGGATAGAGTAAAAAGCCCTTTCTCATCCGTGAGAATAGCCTGAGTAAGACGGGCTAAGCCAGCCCCGATTCCATAATAAGTAGCCCCTTTGCCTTCAATAATACCATAAGCAGCATACCGCACTTGCTGATCTATAGCTTTTTGAACTTCTTCTGTGAGAGGATACCCACGCTCCTCTGCAAAAGAGAATATCCAACTTCCCCCTACATGAGCACTGGACCACACCAATACCTCTGAGTCACCATGCTCACCAATCACATAGGCATCTATGCTTTGGGGCGCTACACGCAAGTAACTCCCTAACAGAGCCTGAAAACGAGCAGTATCTAAAATAGTCCCAGAGCCTATGACACGCTCAGGCGGAAGACCAGAAAGCCGAAAAGCAATATGCGTCATCACATCCACAGGATTAGTAGCGACCAACAATATCGCTTCCGGCACTACACGAACTATACGAGGAATAATCTGCTCAAAAACATGAGCATTCCGGCTGAGAAGCTGAAGACGCGTCTCGCCAGGCTTTTGAGCTACCCCTGCAGCAATAATGACAACTCTCGCCCCAGACAGGGCATCATAATCTCCTGCTTTTATCCAAGCAGGGTAAGAAAAAGGTGTAGCATGTAAAATATCCTCCGCATGGGCCCTGGCAAGCTTAGTATCTATGTCTATCAGTACAATCTCTCGGGCTATGCCCTGCAGAATAAGGGCATAAGCAGTAGCACTGCCTACATACCCGCTACCTACAATGCCGACCTTCATAGTCTTAAGTCAGAGTAACCTTGGAACGGCGCTTCTCTTTCCACCAGGCATTCAAAAGAGGCAGGAGGGAGAGAAAAACAATCCCTAAGGCAATCAGCTCTACATACTTCTTCAGCCATGGAAAAGCTCTTCCTAGTCCATACCCTGCTAAAACTAGCGATAGCACCCAAAACATTCCCCCCAATACATTATAAAGAATGAACCTTTTAGGCGGGAATTGTACAGCCCCAGCAAGTATTGGAGCAAAAGTCCGTACAATAGGTACAAAGCGTCCTAAAATGATAGCACTACCCCCCCACCGCTGATAAAAAGCCCTCGTCTGATCTAAATACTTCCGCTTGAAGAAGCGACTATCTTTCTTTGTAAAGAGCTGCTGCCCTAAAAACCGCCCTGTCCAATACCCCACCTGATCCCCTACCACAGCAGCAATCGTGAGTGTAAAGAGTACCCACCCTACATGCACATCTAAAATTTGCAAGGCACAAAAGAGTCCTACTGTAAAGAGTAAAGAGTCTCCTGGTAAAAAAAAACCTACCATTAGTCCCGTCTCAGCAAATACTATAGCCGTGACGAGCATTAGCCCCCCTAGCTGAATGATCTTCTCTGGATCAAGGAGCTGACGAAAAAGCTCTATCCATTCTTGCACTACACAAAGTTAGTGACTCGCCTATCTTTAAGACATTTAGCATATGTTTGCTACATGGAAAGACTCTCCCTTAGCCAATTATGGCAAACAGCCTGGGAACGCTTCAAGGTAAATTGGATCCCCGGAGTAATTATCTTCCTGGCCGGGATTGTAATTGGACTTATTCCATTCATTGGTAACATAGCATCGCTGATATTACCACCCGTGATGGTTTCATATGGGCTTCTGACATGGACTACAAAGGAGGAAGTAAAATTTTCAGCTATATTTCCTTCTCAAATCATGACATATCTGAAGGTTATAGTGGGACTTATATTGATTAGTTTAGTACCACTTCTTTTGATCTTTGCCGCGATGTACACTGGTCTTAGAGAGGGAGAAATCGCAAACACTCCTTATCCGATAATCTTAGGAGTGGCCCTTATGATTGTCCTACAGGCACTCTTTTTCAGCTACCCCTACTGGATTATAGACAAAGACTTAGATATTATAGGTGGATTAAAAGCGGCTCTTCAAACTAGCCTCTCTAACATATCCAGCCTAATTCTCTTCATGCTGAGCCTGCTCTTAGTAAATCTAATAGGAATGATTGCGTGTGGATTGGGTCTATTAGTAACCTTTCCTCTAAGTTTCATAGCTATGGCAGGCTTTTATAAGGAGCTCAGCTCAGGCACATCATGAAGCAAAAGAGCATTTAAGAAAAGTGCAAGACTCCCCCCCCGCTCTAAGCATTATAATACCTACACATAATAGGCCGCAGAAGCTACGCAAGACCTTAGAGGCTCTTTTTAATAGTAAGTGGTCTTATGCTCCTCCACAGGTAGAAGTAGTGATTGTAGATGATGGTTCAGAGCCTCCTATTGAAGTTCAATTAGCAGACATAGAGGCTCCACCCCCTTATACTCTCCGTTTTCTAAGACAATCTCAGCAAGGCCCAGCCGCAGCTCGTAATACAGGCTTCAAGAAATCCCAAGGAGAAATAGTACTATTCTTAGACGACGATATAATTCTTCTCCCCTCTGCCTTAGAAAGGCATTATAATTTTCACACTAAAGCATCGGACCAGAAAGCCATGCTTTTTGGGGATTGCCCCTCTGAGCAAGAGTTTCAAATCCTTATTTCTGAAAATGGATTGTTAGACAGCAGAGTAGAAACCGTCCCTCATGTAGCAAGTGGGCATATCTCTTTTCGAAGGAGTCTATTTGAAGGAGAAGAGCTACCTTATGCTGAGTTTCTGAGAACCCCAGTAGCAGAGGAGTATGAACTGTCCTACCGCCTTCACCAGCGTGGAATACCTACCTATCGCGACTGCGGAATCGTAGGAGTACATCAAGTCCCCCCTTCTACCCTAAGCTACATTTGCCAGAGAGAGTATAGACATGGGCATGCCTTAGGCGAGCTCTCTTGCAAGTTGCCTGAGATACTACGCCTTACAGGTATTCCTCCTCTGGTACAAAAACACCATCCTTATAGGCCGCAGCTTAGCTTGCGCTGGATAGCAAAGGCTATTTTAGCTTACACAGGCACACATAAATATCTAACCAAGCTCTTTGGGCGCGTGCCTTACCGACAGAACTCTGCCTTACACAAACTTCTCGTAGGCGCGCATATAATGAGGGGCTTCATGGAGGGGTTGAGAAAGTGGAGGAGAAGATAACAGAAAGAGTCCTCGGAATAAAATGAGAGTATACCCCCCTACCAAGTGCCCAGAAGGAGACTCGAACTCCTACGGCCTTTCGGCCACCGCCCCCTCAAAGCGGCGCGTCTACCAATTCCGCCATCTGGGCGTGACTCCGCTGGGATTCGAACCCAGGACCCCTTGCTTAAAAGGCAAGTGCTCTACCACCTGAGCTACGGAGTCTCTCCCTCCCCCTGACGGGCATCAAATATATGGAAAAATCAAGGAACAACGACCAAATGTCCCCCCTCTCCTCCATCTTCGCGCCAGACATAATAGCCAGCCTGATTAGGTGCTTGCTGCACTTGCCCCTTTTGCCAGGTAGTTATCTCTCGGCCTGTCAAGTCCCATACTTTTACCCATCCTTCTCCCTTCCCCTCCAAAGTAAAGACTTCCCCTACATGCAGAAAAGCCGGTACCTTACTTCGCCTCTGGCTCTCAGAAAAAATGCCCATTATAGCAGGAGCCTTCTCTATCCTGAGCATCATACAACCGGGAATCTGTGAGGGTGTCCAAACCCCCATGCTACCCACCCATACTAACTCTCCTTTTGAGCAGGAAGCATCCCAACCTATCCCCAGCGGTTGATTATCTGCCTGAATGAATCCTACCCCTATTCTACCTGTCAAAGCTAAAGGAGTGTCTATTGCATACCAAGTCCAGTCTCCCAAGCTATCCACTCGTACAGACTCGTACTTTGCATATAGGGGGGTAAGTCCATCCGAAAGTTTCCAGATACATAATTGAAAAGTTTTGCCATATTGTGTAGGTACAGGAAAGAAGCGGAGTCCTACGCGAGTGATACTTTCTGTACTATCTAAGTCAAAGACCTGACAGAAAGGGATACCTGCTTGCCGCACACCGTATCCCTTCTCCATTTCACCATCGTCATATCCCCAGATATGCTCCCCTAAGAATAAAACATCACGCAGCCTTTGAAGGTAGCCGGTAAAGCTACTAGCCTCCCACTCTATAACATAAGCCCCGGGCGAAAAAGGACGAGGTGCTCTTAGTCGTATAGTATCTTCGCCAGTGAGATTGCCTGACCAACTATCCAGTAGACTACCATTGAGCCAAATCCGTGCTTCGGTAGCTATACCCACCTGTCCTCCCAGGCAGGCTATGACTTGACTATCCCTAAGAGCTGCTCCAGGAAACCAAATACCATATTCTCCGCCATATACCCTCGGAAGAGATTGCCAGAATAAAGTTCTCTGGAAAGAAGTATCTGAATGTATATAGGTATATGCAATATGCCAATTGTCGTAAGGACCATAGGTACTACCCCATACACTCCACTTTAGACGAAAACAGGAATGATACCACTTACTGTCCGCCAAAGGAAGGGTTATAAAATTGAAAGTGGTGTCGCCCTGAATGGCCCCAACTGCATACCATATCCTTTCCCATTCCCCTTGGGCATTTAGTGCCCATAAACTGAGAGTATCGTCTGCTTCAGGGGGTTCCATAAGCCCTCCCCGCTGATAACCGAAAGAGACATACACCGGGTAAAAGGAGAGGGATATACACTCACTTACGACGCTATCACCAGCCGCCTGTTCGCGACTGTCTGCTACTTGATAGGGGAGTCCATAAGAGTTAGCCCCGTTCAGAAGAAGTGTATAAGCACGAGGAGCCCTGATAGTAGAAGTCTTGCGAATTTCTGCACCATGTAGGCTCCAGGCTCCTTGATTTACTTCACCCCAATCCATACCCCAGAAGAACTGCGTCCAAATTATAAACAGCGCTTTCATTCCACTTGACTTTCTGGCTGCTCTCCATTTACAAACAAATCTATTGCCATTCCCATTGGAAGAGAGTCCCCGGGCACTTTCTCAGGATACTGTCTATAGACATATCCAGTAGGGACATGGGGAGCCGCTTTATAACGAATATACCCTACTGAAAGTCCCATCGCATTAATGCGGGCAATAGCCTCCTCTAAGGGCATACCCACAACTGATACAAAGGGCACTTTCTGCTCACTCAATCCCCTACTCACTACCAGAGACAAAGAACTATACTTTGGAACAAGCTGCCCTGCCTTAACAGGCTTACCTTCATGAAGCACCTCAACCACTATATCGGGCACATCACCTGTTACATACTTGACCTCAGCTATTTGAAACCCATAACTCTCTCTAAGCAGACGATAAGCTTGCTCGTAAGGCAACCCCTCTACACGAGGAAGGGGAACCTGTGGAGGGGTAGAACTAGCTACAGTAAGGTATATTCTTCTCCCTTTTTTAATGGGGGTATTAGGGGAAGGGTCTTGTAAGAGAATTGTCATTGGCAAGCGATCAGGCACGTACTGCGAGTCAATAATAACGGGATGAAATCCTGCCCGTTCTAAGGACCTTCTCACATGCTCATGATTCCTTCCTATAAGAGAGGGAAGAACATATTCTTCTTTATGGCGAGTGAGAAAAGGTAGTAGAAAGACAAAGATTATCGCATATATGAACAAAATCAATCCTAACAAAGTTGCAAGAACTATCCATGCTTCCTTTTCAGAGAGGTAATTCAACAGACGTCTCCACATGGGTATGTCTTGCGAAGGTAGTACTTCGCAGGACATTTACCCAACTCCGAAGTTGTTTAGGCGAGAGAGGGGGAAGCGCAGATCGCAGTAAGTGAGCGCGCCTACTTTGGATTTCCTCCACTAAAGCATAAGCCGAAGGCAAAAGACGAACAAGCAGACAACGCCTATCCGATTTGTCTTTACCTATTTCCACAAAACGCCAATAACTAAGATGGCGAAGGACGCGTCCTATGGCGGGTTGCGTCAGGGGTAAATAAGGATATAAGCGCTTAACAGGTATCCACTCTCCATCCTCACTCAGACGACTTAGAATAAATAGCACCTCTACATGTGTGATGCCTAACTGATACTTGAAGGCTAATTCCTTTTCCTCCTTCTGTAGGGTATTATACAGGCGCATGAGGGAAAAACTTAAGTCGCCCCATAGTAAATTCTCCTCACGGCTCATAGTGAAGGGGAGGGGCACAAAAAGCATGCCATTCATATTTATGCTCTGAAAATTAGCATTTTATCAACCTGAGCTCGTAGAGGTATGTATTAGTTTCGCCACACATAAGGACCTAAAAGAAGAAGAAGAAGGCTTTCTCCCACCCAGATACCGATTAAAGAGAAGAGAGAGGGAATAGGAGAAAGTACGAGCGACAAAAGTGCAAGGAATACCACGGGGAAGACCAACACCGCCGTGATAGCATAAGAAACCTCAGCTTTGGCGCTGATGAAAGTGATTAGCAGAAGTGGAAAGGCTATTATGCCCCCCCCTAACCATGTAGTATGTAAGGGTACATAGTAGTCCCATAGTATTTTCACGCCCCACTTCATAACAAGTCCTAAACTGAGAGTCCATGATAGGGCATACAGCCACAACCCCCCTAGCCCACCGCTCTCACTGACAGAGTAATATATCCACCTCCATTCTTCTGGACGGCGCTCCAGAAGAGCACGAGGCAAGGTCAGAAAGAGAGAATAAAAGTAATTTGTCCAAAAAATTAGTCTAAGGATTATATCTGGAACCTTTTCCCTAATCTGTACCATTCCTCCTAACAAAAAGAGAGAAAGGAGAAATATGATGATAGGTGAAAGAGCTTGCCCTCGCCGAATTTCCACTCTCCACCACCAGCTAGCAAACCATATACTTTCTCGTAACAGGGGGTAAATTTTCATTTACAACCTTCAACAAAGGTAGTCTAAACCGGATTGGGCTATACAACTCAGTAACTTTTCACTACACCTCCGCCAGAAGGTCGCTTTCCTTTTGGTACGCTTCCTATACAACTCAGTAACTTTTCACTACACCTGAGACCCCTATGAGTGCATATGAGGAATGAGCCTTACTCAATACCTTCATTAAGTGCTAACTTTGCCTCCATGCGAAGATTCGTGCGTGTCCAACTTATTGGAGTCGGCTTGGCATGGGCACAAGGGAATTTTGGAATTGGTACCAACACCCCTACGGAGAGATTAGATATAGAAGGTGGTCGCCTAAGAGTAAGGGCTTACAGCGGAATAGGCACACGCCTCGCTACTGTAGATCCCACAGGGGTATTTGGTACACTTGCGGGAAATAATCCAGGTGAATTTCTGCAGTGGAATGGAACTTCCTGGGTTTCAGCAGCGATCTCAGGGGATAACTGGGGCTCACAAGTAGCTGCCACAAGCAGCCCCATCACAGGAAATGGAACCCCAGCAAACCCCATCACCCTCGCCCCAGGTACCGCTGATGGACAAGTCTGGCAGTGGAACGCCGCTACCAACTCCTGGCAAATATCTGAATAGCGACGAGTAGGCAAAGACTGTATACTAGCTGTCACATGAAGCGCCTGCAAA
>JANXCJ010000053.1 GCA_025060275.1 Bacteroidia bacterium
TAGTAGGCTTACCTGAAACAACTGATGAATGAACCACCTCCTTGCCTGAGGAAGCAGCCGTATCTCTCAAAGTTTCTGAAACTTTTTCTACTATACTCTCTCTGTAGGAGGCAGGTTTTTCTGTCTGATCTTTATCCGTATTCAGGGAGGAGCAGCCAGCAAAACATAAGAGTATGCTCATGAATACGGGTATGGCTTGCTTTACTCTGCGTGAAATGCTCATCTAAGCTGAAAATCAAAAGGAATCGTAACCCATACTTTGATAGGCTTTCCCGCTTGAATGCCTGGAGTAAATTCTAAATTTGGGAGCTCTTTTTCCACAGCCTCCGTGAGAAGTTTATGAGGAGACTTCAAGACAATGTGTTTTTCGTACTTGCCCGTTTTACCCACTAGTACCCTAACGATTACCTTTCCTTGAATGCCAGCCTCTTTAGCCAAAGGAGGATAACCGATACGCTTCCTAATCTCGTCCATATTGACGGGCTGGGGCTCCTTCTCCACAGCTACAAAGCCCATGGGGTCTGGATCTTCTTCTTTCTCAACTACTTCCACAGGCCCTTGCCCTTTACCCTCTAATTCACTAATGTCTGGAATAGCATTAGGGTCTCCCTGTACATCCTTTGTGCCGGGGTCTACTTTCATGAGTGTATCTATGTTAGCGATGGTTTCTTCCTTTTTAGCCTCCTCCTCTTTGACTACTTGTGGGGGAACAAACTTAATCTGGGCTCGCTGGGGCGGAGGAGGAGGTTGCTCCACAGGAGGGGGGGGCGGTTCATTTTTCTTATCTATAGGGGGAGGCTCCATAAGCTCGGTTATAACTACTTTTTTCTTTGTCCTGTAGAGCCCCTCCAACTTAGCTTCTATATATGCCTTGACAAAAGGCACCGCAATCCCCAACGCCACAGCTGAAGTAGCTATGATAAGTGCCCTGAGCGTGTGACGAACATAATTCTTACGTAGGAAATATGCGCCGTACTCCCGATTCCGCCCGGCAAACAGCCGATCATCCCACTCAAATGCTACCGCTGCCATAAGCTCTCATGATTGAACTGATTTCTTATACTCCTCTACTAAGCTTTTTTCTTCTGGCGTTATATCCACCAGAGCGTATTTTTTCTGCTGTATTATACTCATCTCGTCCAAGATATCCACAAAATCTTTGTACTTAGCTTCTTCCAGCATCTTTATAATTACTATCATTTCATCCTTACCGTACCGTTGCTCTACCTCTACTCTGCGCTCTAAGAGTACCTTTCTTATACCATTCTTTGAGAAGTCCGTAACATGCAGTTCAGGGTTTTCAATACCAGTATAGTAATAAACTTTTTTATTCCCCACAAGTAGCGTAATAACCTTTCCCTCAGGAATCTTAGGGGGCTCTACCTCTTCTTCCTTCTGGATTTTAGGTGGGACTACCACGGGCATCGTGTTTGGGGTAGACATAGTGGTAGTAAGAACGAAAAAAGTAAGAAGCAAGAAGCCCAAATCAACCATGGGCGTCATATCAATTCGGGGGCGCTTCTTAGGTCTGCGAGCTTTGCTCTTCTTTTTGCCTTTTTTTGCTGCCCCAGTATCGCCACCTACTTCTGCAGCCATAGTTATGATTTGGGTTGTGCCTCTAAAGTAGTAATCAGATTGAATCTATGCACTTTTTGCTCCTTCAGAGTCTCAATAATTCGGGCAATAACAGGGTAGGGCGCCTCTTCATCTGCGCGGATAGCTATGCGGATTTTAGGATTACTATACCGAGCGAAAAGAATCCATTGTTTGAGCTGATTATTTGCACTATCTACGGGAATAGAGGCAGTCTTGTCTATGATTTTGCGTTCTGCTTCACCATAAGAGAGATAGCTCTTGAGCTGCTCAAAAGGTACGCCAATCTCAGGTAATAGAGAAAAGAGGCGTACTTCCTCTGGGCTAAACTCATAACCATATCGCTCCTTGACCTTTTCTAAAATGGATAATCGTACATGCTTACTATCCACACCGAAAAATATCCTTCCATCTCTTGAAACAGAAATCACAAGAATGTCTTGCGCTGGCAAAGGCGTATCCGCAATAGAAGAAGGAAGGTCTACCTCTACTGCTTCAGGAGCACGAAATTTCACAGTTAGCATGAAGAAGGTAATAAGTAGAAAGGCTAAATCCACCATGGGAGTCATGTCTATGGCGATATTGTGCTTTTTAGCCTTGAACTTCGCCATAGGAAATTTTAGAATTTAGCCTGAAAGGTTTGCACGATGATATAGCCCGCCTCATCTATGCGGTAGGTAATGTCATCTATCTTGCTTGTAAAGTAGTTATAAAGGATGGTAGCAATTGTAGAGGTAGTGATCCCTAGAGCTGTATTAACAAGAGCTTCAGAAATACCCGTAGCTAAAGCGACGGCATCGGGCGCGCCTGAGGTAGCTAATGCAGCAAAAGCCCTAATCATACCTAATACCGTACCGATTAGCCCAATGAGCGTAGCGATAGAAACAATCGTC
Organism: Bacteroidia bacterium; assembly: GCA_025060275.1. GTDB lineage: Bacteria > Bacteroidota > Bacteroidia > SpSt-205 > SpSt-205 > SpSt-205. The sequence continues at coordinate 2,487 of JANXCJ010000053.1, forward strand.
GCAAGAATAGTCATATGTTTTTCTAACATCGGTAACTCAAGTGCTAAAGATTCTTCCAGAGATTTCTGAAGGGCTGCCACTTTCTGGTCTTTATCCAGTTTGGGATCAGACTTTACTTGTTTGAGGCGGTTAAGGGTCTCTCGGACTACATTACCCACAGTACCTTTCTGCTTATCACAGAGAGCGATGGCCTCGTCAATCCGGTCCTGCTCTAAAAGATACTCTACCTGTTGGACAAACGCTTCCATGCTCATTTTACCTCCTGCTCGGCTCAGCGTTATAGCTCGCTCAATAGACATTGTTATAGTAATCAGGAGCAGACCTATGGCAATAGGGACAAGCACGCCACCTTTATAAGCTATGCCCAGGTAATTCCCTTGAATGGGATTGTTTTTAGGATCGCCGCCCTCAAAGTTGTTGGGATTCCCTAAGATAAATACATATATGAGGATTCCAATAGCTATGCAAACCACAACTACGATAGCAGCGAAGAATTCTCGCAGCGCTGCCCCCGAGGAGCGGACTTGTGGTAATGTCAGGCTTGTGCCCGTCTTTCCAGTCGTTGTAGGCGCATCAACTTGGCTCATACCCACTACAAATATAGGGTTACTCCGTAAAATCAAAACCTAAATTTCTTTAGGGGTAGCATACATACAAATGCCTTACCTTTGCGGCATGAGCCATCTCCTACGAGAAGTAGAGTATCTAATTAATGCCCCTTTTGTGAAGACAGACTTGCCTGATTTTCGTGCAGGAGACATTATACGCCTACATCTTAGGATTGTAGAGGGAGGAAAAGAGCGGACTCAAATTTTTGAAGGAATGGTTATTCAACGCAGAGGTAGTGGTATAAGAGAAACCGTTACGGTAAGAAAAGTTTCAGGAGGTGTAGGTGTTGAGCGGATAGTCCCTCTTCATTCGCCCTTTCTCCAGAAGGTGGAAGTGGTAAGGACTAATAAAGCGCGCCGAGCTCGTCTCTTTTACATGCGTGGAAGACTAGGAAAAGCACTGCGTCTCAAAAGAAGAGAAAGCTGACTTTTGCCTTCTATGCGTCTTTTAGTTTTTCTCTGCATAGCCTCCCTTCTTTTTGGACAAACCCTCCCCAACGAAACCTTGTATTTTCAGGGTAAGCTGTCCTCCTTCTTCAAGAAAGCCCAGCGTAGCTACCAACGGCAGGTAAAACGAAAAGGCATGCAGGATGAAAACGCCGTAGCCATAGGATTAGCTTACGCCTTAGCTCTTACAGATTTTCAACATGCAAATATAGCTGACTCCATACTCAGACATTTTGCCCCTCTTATGGAGGGTAATGTACCCCTCTCTGATGAAATTCGTTACAGGCAGTTCTGGATAGAAGGGCGCATCCGAAGAGGCATAGGATTGATAGCGGAGTCTGATCAAGCTTTCAATAAAGCCTTTTCTCACGCCCAGGCTCCTTGGCAAAAAGCCCTTATAAAGATAGAATTGACAGAAAACCTTCTCCTTTTGGGGAATACAGCTCAAGCGGAGGAAGTTCTGCGAGAAACGCCTTCATTTGAAGGGGAGTCATATGCACCTTATCTATCCCAGCGGAAAACCTTCCTTCAGACATGGCTCTCTTGGCAAAAAGGTCTATGGGATTCCCTTCCTACTACTAAAAAGCCCCTTTTCTCTGGAGACCATGGGGCTTACTATCAGGCCCAGTACTTTTATCTTCAAGCTCTTGCAGCTGCCTTCAGGGGAGAGAAGAAAAGCCTAATCCAATACCTGAAAAAAAGTCAGCAATGGGGGCGCAAGACTGCCTATGGAGGTAAAGATATTCAAACTCGCGCGGAAGCTATGCTCTTCCTTCACGAGCTTTACGGGAGCCGTCCTGTCACCCATGAAAGACGGGTTAGCCACCTCAATCCTATTCTCAGTAGCCTCCGAGACCCTGAAATGCCCTTCACCTATACCACCACAGAAGCCCTAACGCATGTAACGGATATATGTCTTCTCCTTCGGAGGACTACCTTAATTGAAAATCTACTAAGTCTATATGTAGCTCGTGGAGAGGGTATATTAGCCGGACGCATTCATAGGCTTGCTTCCCGAGTAGCTCGTGCAGAATATAAGGCTTCTATCGCATGGGGCTATGCTACAAGAGCCTTCCGAAAGACTGAGAAACTCCCTTTCTTGACATTAGAACATGCCTACAATTCCTTAGAACTGGGGGAGGCTGCACTGATTAGCTCCAAGAGTGCCCAAGCTGACTCAGCTTTCAGTCTTGTTCGGCAAATTCTCAAAGCATTAGGTGAGCCAGAAGGGCCTTTGACCTTTTCTATCCGGGAGGTCTTGGCAAGCCGCTCCCTCCAATTCGGCCAATATAAACGCGCAGAATCAGAGCTGTATCACCAGCGTCGTACTTATGAGCGTCTACTCCCTTCTCCCTCTCAGAATCCTGGTTACTTGAGAAACCTCTTACTTACAGCTGATTTAGGACTTCGCATGGGACAGCTTAGTCAAGTGGATAGTTTCTTGCGTCTTGCGGACGATCCTATTCAGAACCTTCCCCCTGCTTATATAAAGGAGCGGGTCTCTTTTCATGAGCTAAGAGGAGATTTAGCGCAAGCAAAGGGCAACTTCCGAGAGGCCGAACGCGAGTACATGGAAGCAGTCCGCCTGCGAGCCTACTCCAAAAAAGAAAGTCAGAAAACCATAGGTGAAGAAAGTGGAAGTCTTCTTCGCTTAGCTCTGCTCTACCAAAGGACAGGTCGCCTCACCCGGGCAAAAGATATATACCAGAGGATCACCTCTATCTACCAAAATAGTGGCAGAGAGGATGCAGAGGTGGCTTCTTACTACATAGGTCTCGCAGAGTTTTATCTCTTATATGGAGACTACCTGAAGGCAGAAGAAAGCGCTAAGAAAGCGCGAGAGCTTAACTTTAAGCTCCAAGGTGCTACCTCTCCTTCTTATGTACAAGCTCTCTTAATTTCCGCCCGGGTGGAGGGTTCCTTAGGACGGTACGATAAGCAGGAGAGCTTTCTAAGGAGCGCTCTCTCAGCTCAGCAGAAATTCTATGAAGGGAGACCCTCCCTAAGCCTCAGTCGCACGATTTATCTATTAGCAGAAAATACCCTTCTACGCGGCAAACGTGACTCAGCTGCCTACCTGCTTACTAAAAGTGCTGACGAAGCAGAGAGAGCTAAGATGAGTGCTCCTTTAGAATATGCTTCAGTCATGCTAGATATCGGCGGGGTATGGCTGGCAGTGGATAGCTTCGTAAATGCCCAGACCTCTATAGAAGCTGCAAAGACAATATTGGAAACAGAAGTACCTCCTCGTCACCCAGACCGACTGCGAGCCCTGCTTTATGAAGCCCGGCTTAGACAACGAGAGGGTAACTATACAGCCGCTCTAAAAATATTTCATCGCTGGCTTTCTATTTGGCGCGCTGTTTATGGACCGAAACATCCTGAATATCCGTTTTACCTAGCTGAGTTAGCGGATATACATTGGCTTGCAGGAGATAACTCAGCTGCTAAGAAGAATTATGAAAAATCTGTATCCCTCCTACTCAATCAGGTTGATAAGCTCTTCAATGGGCTCACAGAAAGCGAAAAAGCTCGTTATTGGGCTCGCGTTCGCCAGGTGCTTGAGCATTATTATGCTTTTGCCTTCTCAGAAGGTAACCCTGCCGCCAGAAAGAAGGCTTACGAAGTGTATCTATCCACCAAAGCTTTTATCTTGAGTGAGACTGCTCAGCTTCGGGCTCGTCTGGCAAAGACCTCTGATACAACTATCCGTCGCATTTTCCAGACATGGCAGGACCAAAAAGAATATCTCACACGCCTCTACTCTTATAGTCCTACCGAGCTTAAGGAACTAGGCATAAATCTCGCCGAAGAAGAAAATTACCTCAATGAGCTGGAGAAGCAGCTTACAGCGTACATAGGGGATATCCGGATGAGACGTCCCACATGGAAGCAGCTCCAAAACGCCTTACCCCAAGATGCTGCAGCGATAGATTGGATTAGGCTACGGGTTCCTCTTAGTAGGGACTCCCTAGTATATTATGCAGTAATAACTACTCCCTCCCTAAAACAACCCTTGTATGTATGCCTTCCAGAAGGCAAAAAGCTAGAGTCTTACTATTTCTTCAGGTATAGCCAGAGTATCATGAATTTTGAGAAAGACACTACCTCTTATGCGGCTTTCTGGGGTCATGTTATAGAGAAGCTCCCTCCTACGGTTAGCCGCCTCTTTGTGTGTAGTGATGGGGTCTACTATCAAATCAACCCTTCTACTATTCCTTTGCCTCAGGGAGGGTATCTGGTAGACAAGTTTCAAGTTATCCATTTCTCCCGTCTAGCAAGTCTTACAAAAAGCCCTAAGCCTCTGAAATTTTATGAGGGAAGAAAAGCTTATATCATAGCAGACCCTGACTACGCTGCAGGGGTGCCTGAAGATAGCATATATATCCCCCCTTTACCTGGTACAGCAGAGGAGGCAAGAGTATTGAGAGACATTTTCCAGAGTGAAGGAATCCTGCCTTACATCTACATTCGCAATCAAGCTACCGAGACTCTTCTACATGAAGTAATCTCCCCTTATATTTTACACATTGCCACACATGGAATATTCCTTCCCTATGATGAGAGCTTAGGAAACCTAATAGGAGTTCAGAGCACGAGTGCCCTATCCAATCCACTATTCCGTTCGGCACTTCTCCTTGCTCAATCTGGACGGTCTATGCTATACGGCACCTCTGACGTGGGAAAGGATGGGATTTTGAATGCCTATGAGCTTCTTTCCATGGAACTGACAAATACACAATTGGTCGCTTTATCGGCTTGTGAGACAGGCTTGGGAGAAGTACAGAATGGAGAGGGCGTGTATGGCCTCCAGAGAGCGTTTCTATTAGCAGGTGCTCGCAATCTCCTTTTGAGCTTATGGAAAGTAGATGATGAAGCTACCAGAGAGTTCATGATAAGCTTCTACTCAGAATGGCTTCGTAAAAAACTATCTATTGAAGAAGCCTTCTGGAATGCGCAGAGAGCTATGCGTAGTGGGCGTAAAGCCCCCTATTTCTGGGGTGCATTTATTCTGGTGAAACCTTAAAAAGGATATGCACATCATACTTACCCCCTCCGCAGTAACCGAACTTCAGCGCCTCTTACAAGAGAATAGCTCAGCCGCAGGCATTCGCCTAAAAGTAGAGGCTGGTGGCTGTGCAGGGCTCACCTATAAGTTAGAAATAGTAGAGACGCCTAAACCCACGGAGAGCCGAATAGAGATTGAAGGGATACCCCTATATGTCAATCCTGATCATGCTCTCTTTTTAGAAGGAATAGAGATAGACTACCCTACTGGCTTAGCTGCCCGAGGTTTTGTATTTCGCAACCCCCAGGCAAAAAGTACCTGTGGATGCGGCAATTCTTTTTCAATCTAAACTCTTTGTACTTTTGCCCCCACTTATGCCGAGGTTGGACCCAGTAGGACAATACGAGGTTACACAAATCTGGCCCCCTGATCTGAGCCCTACAGAATACACAGAGTATTTAGAGGATTTCAATCACTTCCTGAAAGAAAATGAAGCAGAAATCCTGAATCAAGAAGTATGGGGCTTGCGTCGTCTTGCCTATCCCATCAAGAAAAAAAGCTCAGGATATTATGTCTACACCGAGTTTCGTGCGAAAGCCTCTTTCATCGCGGCACTAAGAAAGTACCTCTATCTGCGCCCTTATGTCCTTCGAGAACTCATTGTAAAGCTTGACAAGCATGCAATTGAATTCAATCGCCGTCGTCAAGAAAAACTGAAGGCGCAAAATCTCTCTGAAGCATGATAGAAAAAGGGATCGGACCGGCCCCCTCCAATCCAGCTTTGGCTATCCTTTCGGGGGTTCGTCAGCGAAAAAAGTTTTGCTTCTTCAAGAAGAGCGGCATTCGTTACATAGATTACAAAGACCCCGAATTTTTACTCACATTCGTTAATGAGCAGGGTAAAATTCTCCCCCGTCGCATCACAGGTACAAGTTGGAAATATCAAAAGCAGTTAGCCCGTGCCATCAAGCGCGCTCGGCATTTAGCCTTACTACCTTTCGTAGCAGATAATCTGAAGTAAAAAGATGGCAGCCAAAAACATAGAGGTTATTCTCAAACAAGATGTAGAAGGATTGGGGCATAAATATGACATAGTCCGAGTGCGCCCAGGCTACGCATGGAATTATCTCATCCCCAAAGGATTGGCAGATTTAGCCACAGAAGGGAATAAAAAGCACTTAGAAGCGCATCTAAGACAAATTGCTCATAGACTGGCTCAAGAAAAGGCTGCGGCTCAGCAGCTCGCAGAGAAGCTCTCCCAAGTGAAACTACACCTCAAAATGCCAGCAGGAAAGGAAGGAAAGCTTTTTGGTGCTGTTACCCCTCAGCAGATCGTATCTGCACTAGCAGAGCAGGGCTACATCTTAGATCGAAGGCAGGTTCACTTTCCAACTCCTATCCGGGCCTTAGGAAGCCATGTAGTAGAGATTAGACTACACCGAGAAATCGTAATTACATTGCAGGTAGAAGTATCTCCCCTGGAGGAATAGCAATCTGGATTTCTCATGAGAGAAAGCAAAAGCTGATATCCTGTCAATCCCTCTTATCTTTGTAGCATGGCTAAAAAGAAGGGGAATCGGGTACAAGTTGTATTAGAATGCACCGAGCATGCAGCAAGTGGGCTCCCCGGACAATCTCGCTATTACACATGGAAGAATCGTAAAAAAACCCCCGGGCGCCTGGAACTTCGTAAGTACAATCCTATCCTTCGCAAACACACTCTTCATAGAGAAGTAAAATAGACTAAACTATGGCAAAGAAAACCGTAGCTACCTTTAGAGGTGGAGATAAGAAAAGTGGGCTGACCCGTGTAATTTACCCTGTCAAAGATGAGCAGGGCCGCGTACGTTTTCATAAGAAGCTTATCTCCTCCGACCAGCTCCAAAATTTCTTAGCTCAGCGCCCAAAATAAGGAAAGAGCTCTACCATGCGGCTTTATAGTGTGAATACGGGGCTTTTTGCCCTGGATGGGGGCGCTATGTTTGGTGTAGTCCCGAAGGTCATATGGGAAAAGCTGATTGCTCCTGATGAGCGGAACCGCATCCCGATGGCTATGCGCGCACTTCTTATAGAAGAGGGAGAACGGCTTATGCTTGTAGATGTAGGAGTAGGACACAAATACACCCCAAAGTTTGCAGATCTCTACGCCATCAACCATGGGAGTTATACCTTAGAAGGTGAGCTAAAGAAATTGGGTTTTAGTGTAGAGGATATTACAGATGTGATATTGACGCATCTGCATTTTGACCATGCAGGAGGGAGTACAAAGAAAGTGGCGGAAAGGGTAGTACCTACTTTTCCTAAGGCTCGCTACTATATCCAGCGCAGTCATTGGGCCTGGGTGCACCCGCCCAATCCCCGCGAGAAAGCTAGTTTTTTTCCTGAGAATTATGAGCCGCTTGCGGAGGAAGGTCAGCTAATCCTTCTGGACGGAGAGATGGAAATAATGCCGGGGGTAAGGATTAGAGTATTCAACGGACATACAGAGGGCCAGCAACTTGTAGAGATACAATATAAGAACTATACAATCTTATATGGCGGAGACCTTTTTCCTACTAGTGCGCATGTGCCCTTGCCTTATATAATGGCATATGATGTGAGACCCTTAGTAACGCTAGAAGAACGGCAACGAGTCCTCCCCTGGTTAGTGGAGCAGCAGGTTATCGTTTTCTATGAGCATGACTCTCAAATAGAGTGTAGCACAGTGGTGGAACGAGAACCTGGGCGCTACGAACGCGGACAGATAATCAGCATAGCTGACCTATAATAATGTCTCCTATCTGGAAAGTAGAAGCCACCCCTAGTGCTTTGAATGAGCTAGCTCGGGGTACAATGGTGGAAGCAATAGGGATTGCTTTTACAGAGATTGGGCCAGACTACATTCGGGCACGGATGCCTGTAGACCACCGCACTCGGCAATATTTAGGTATGCTTCATGGCGGGGCCTCAGTGGCATTAGCAGAGACAATCGCAAGCACTGCCTCCAATCTCTTAGTAGACCCTCAGACACATTATTGCGTAGGTTTGGAAATTAATGCTAATCACCTACGAGCAGTAAAAGAAGGATACGTATGGGGGGAAGCCCGCCCAATTCACATAGGACGACAGACACATGTGTGGGATGTGCGAATATATCAAGAAGATACTCATTCACTCATTGCCATTGCACGTCACACTGTCATAGTATTAAGCCGTCTAACTAAGCCAGAAAAATTTGGTTAGGGTATGCGTAGCCCTTTTCTATCACTTGCATAGGCAATAAAGTAGCCCCATACTCGCCTCTTTCCGCCTGTGAAGTTAGAGTATGCATTATCGGGCGGAGGACTGAATCCTCCGCTACCTCCAAAGGAATTCCTTACGACCTGATCGTAATACTGAATAACCTCAACAGGAACTGTCATCAGCTCTAAACTAAAGGTATCTCCAGGCTTGACCTCATAAGGGAATTCAAAAAGGATAATTCTGCCATCAATATAGCGGTCATCTGAGTATATCCAGTCAAATATCCTATTGAGGAGTGTATCATTGCGCCACACACGGGCACGATAGGCATTTTGCTGATTAGGAGGGTCTTTTGCTATACCAATGACCCTAATTCCTTCCGGAAGGCCTCCTTCGGCAGGCCTCCATAGACTAAAAAGCGTATCAATACCGACACGCACAGGAAGATAGGAAACTGCCTGTAGCTCCTCACCTTCTATTAAGACTCGCAGACGATATGTGTGGCCTGCTATAGGTCTAACTCTTCCCTGCGTTCTCACATAAAGGGAGTCTCTCCATCTGAGGGTATCTTTGTCTCCTGTTAGAATATCCTCTAAGAGTATTAGCGCGTTTGAGATAGGAGGAGGTGAGCCCTCGCCGAAATAGGGCACTGTGCGAGAAACTTTCGCCACTGCACTATCCCTATCATTGTAATAAGCCTCTACAACCCACTCTCCAGCATCTGCCGGCACATCTACATCTAAGAGTCGTAGGCATCCACTTAGAATGCCACTCACTGAGACCCAAACCCAGGAAAAACGCATATAGAGGATAAAACAAAATTTTACTGTGAGCTACAATAGCTTTTAGAAGGGGGGTACATCTTCTTCATAATCATCAGGGAAGGAATGGGGCAAATCGTTTGCTCTGGAGGAGAGTGTGTATCCTTGGGTGGAGGAGATCATCGAGGTAGGCTCTAATGAGAGGAATCGCATATAATCACTTATGAAGCGTAAGCGTATTCTTCCTACAGGACCATTACGCTGTTTGCTAAGTAGGACCTCAGTAATGCCCTGCGTTGGA
>JANXCJ010000054.1 GCA_025060275.1 Bacteroidia bacterium
AGAGGTAGTGGAGGGAATGCAATTTGACCGGGGATACATCTCGCCTTACTTCGTTACTAACCCTGACAAGATGGTAGCTGAACTGGAAGATGCTCTTATCCTCATCCATGATAAGAAGATTTCTTCCATGAAGGACCTCTTGCCCATTTTGGAACAGGTGGTACGCATCAACAAGCCTCTCCTTGTGATCGCCGAAGATGTAGAAGGGGAAGCACTTGCCACGCTGGTGGTCAATAAGCTACGGGGCACCCTCAAGGTAGTAGCTGTAAAGGCTCCTGGATTTGGTGATCGCCGGAAAGCTATGCTAGAAGACATTGCAATCCTAACCGGCGGTACTGTCATCTCTGAAGAGCAGGGCTACAAGCTTGAACATGCTACCTTGGATTATCTTGGGAAGGCCAAGAAGATCACGGTAGATAAGGATAACACTACAATCGTAGGAGGGCAAGGCAAACCTGAACAAATCAAGGCAAGAATTAACCAGATTAAGGCACAAATAGAAACAACCACCTCGGATTATGACAGGGAAAAGCTCCAAGAGCGTTTAGCCAAGCTGTCCGGTGGGGTAGCAGTGCTGTATGTAGGTGCGGCGACTGAAGTAGCTATGAAGGAAAAGAAGGCTCGTGTAGAGGATGCCCTTCATGCTACTCGGGCTGCAGTAGAAGAAGGTATCGTGCCTGGCGGAGGTGTGGCCTATATCCGATGCATACCCGCTCTCCTGCCTGGCAAAGGAGGTATTAATGACAGGCTGCTAAAAGGAGATACAGGTATCGGAGTAGATATCATCCGAAGAGCTTTGGAAGAGCCGCTCCGTCAAATAGCCTATAATGCAGGCAAAGAAGGAGCAATCATCGTAGAAAGAGTCCGAGAAGGCAAGGACGATTATGGCTGGAATGCGCGTACAGAACAATTTGAAAATCTCTTTGAAAGTGGCGTTGTGGACCCTACCAAGGTAGCTCGCACCGCTCTGGAAAATGCAGCCTCCATTGCTTCTCTCCTCCTCACCACCGAATGTATCATCGTGGAGGAACCCGAAGAAGAAAAAGCTCCAGCTAAAGCTGGTGGAGCCGATATGGACTTCTAATCTAAGAGCTTAGCGAATCCCCCTTTTGTCTCTTGCCCCCCTTCCTGAGAAGGGGGGCTTTTATATTTTTGAGTTAAGACCATGATCTCAATAGTCTTTCGGCCTCTACAGACCCACGAGGCAAACCTCATACTTGAGTTACCCCTTAGAGAGGGGCAGGATTATTTTTTGCCTCCCCCATTTCCCATGGCAACTGGTAGAGTCCAACGATGGGGGCTGTGGAAAGATGAGCGCCTTGTGGGTTTTGTAGAGGTAGTTGGGCGTCCTCCCCTTTTATGGATAAGTAGGCTCGGAGTCCATAAAACTTTTCAAGGGCAGGGATATGGGCAACAGGTGTTGGAAAAGCTGATTGGGCAGCTTCGCCGAAACCGCCGGATTGCTGAGTTGAGGGCTGCTGTACATGCGGAGAACCTCCCCGCTCGCCGCTTATTTGAAAAGTTGGGCTTTTCCCAGCTTTCACAGGAAGCAGTTGATAACGAACTCATTTATGCCCTCTCTCTCAGATGAGCCGATAGTTTCTGAATTCCCCTATTCGCATGCCTATGTTTTTTTCTATCCAGTTTAGAATACGCTCTCGGAGGGGAATTTTGACACTGTTAGGGTTATACGGGAAATCCCATGAATACTTTCGTATCCTCTCCTCCATTATAGCCGGGTGGCTGCCCACGAAAGGGGTAAGTAGAACATTTAGGTCATAGTTGTAGTCTTTGGACACATTTTTTTCTATCCAGGCATCCTCATGCCAGTAACGGTGAAGCTCTAGAAGTTTCTGGCGCTGCTTTTCTGGGGGGCGTACCCAGCCATAGTGAAATATCCGTGCTTGGGCTGGTTTGACGCGAAGCTTACGTCCTGCACGCCGGAAGCCCTGCGCATCGCGATAAGCCTGGATCTCTCTGAGAGGGCGAATTACTCGTACTTCTCTTCTGTACCACTTCTTAGATGCCCCTACCCATTCATAACTCCCATAAAAATGTAAGTAATCAAATACCAAGCCCTCTACATCGTTTTCATTTTTCCATTTCTCCATGGCGCTTTGGAGGGAAGCATAATCTGCCTCATGAAGAACTTCATCTGCTTGTAAATAGAGATACCAATCAGCGGGAGGAAGCTGACCAAGAAGCTTATTTGTTTCTTGTGCCAGTACCTTTCCACCCTCCCGAAGGTGCAAGTTCCACTGGCTGTCAATCACTACTAATTTTGGCTCTCCCATAGCGAGAAGGCTCTCTTTCGTCTCATCCTCACTCTGCCCTACACTAACGAAAAATTTATCGCACAGGGGTAAAGCCGACAGGATAGCCTCCCGAAAAGGATAATCCATCTTTATACCGTTCCGCAGAATCATGAATCCTATGACCTTCACGGGGAACAATATACTTATCTTTCCTCAGAGTAGACTCCCAATTTTGTTACCCTTTGCGAGCTTGTACTTTTGTCATATGAGCATACTTCATGCAACGACGAATTTGGACTTAGATGATACTGCGACGGGGTATGCTTACCGCAGCACTGAGGAGCTCAAATCAGCACGGCTTCTCTTTCAACTCTTACGATATGGTGCATTAGTGAGGATGGGCAATAATATAGGGGCTTTAGCCTTGAGGCTAAAACTACCCATAGAAGGGGTTTTGCGAAATACCTTGGGACGTCTTTTTCTGGGTGGTACTGATTTGGAGTCTACTTTACCTACGCTTCGTAGGCTTAGCTCACATGGTGTGTCTGTGATGTTAGATTATGCAGTTGAGGCATCTTCCCATGCTTCTCAACAAGAAGCTACACTGGAAGAATACCTCCGAATGATAGAATTCAGTAGCAAACATAGAGATTTAGTAAGCTTTATTGCCATCAAGTTGACAGCTTTAGCTCCTCCCCTATTATGGGAGAAGTTGAGTTCTCAAGCACCTCTATCCCCATTCCTTTTGAGTGCAAAGGAGGCGTTTGAGAGTCGGTTTGCTCGTCTGGTCACAGCAGCTATTAGGAGTGGGGTTCCTCTTATGGTGGATGCCGAGGAGAGTTGGATACAATCTGCTATTGACAGGGTAATAGAGGAGTATATGGAGAGAAACAATAAGGACAGCATCTTCATCTACACTACTATTCAGATGTATAGACGCGATAGGTTAGACTATCTCAAGGCACTCCTATCACGGGCTAGTACTTACAAAGTGGGGGTCAAGCTAGTCAGAGGGGCTTATGTGGAAAAAGAAAGAAAAAGAGCTAAGGAGAGAAATTACCCAGACCCCATTCAGCCTACCAAAGCAGCCACAGATATAGCTTACGATGCTGCCCTTATGCTTTGTTTGGAGAACATAGAACGGGTAGGTCTGTGCATAGCTACGCATAACCGCACCAGCTGCATGAAAGCTGTACAGTACGTCCTCATGCAGGGAATTTCTCCTTCTCATCCGCACTTAAGCTTTTCTCAGTTATATGGTATGGCGGATCCCCTTTCCTTCGGGCTGGCAAGAGCAGGCTTTCGCGTGGTAAAGTATGTGCCATATGGTCCCGTAGAAAAAGCCTTTCCTTACTTAGCAAGACGAGCAGAGGAAAATTCAAGCCTCTCTGACCAGAGTGGAAGGGAACTAAGGTGGATAAAGGAGGAGCTGGCTCGCAGGAAACGCATTTCACAATCATAGCAAATCTGAGAGTACGTATTTCTAATTGTCCAGCGCTTTATCTAAGAATTCCTCTACTAACTTTTCTACTGAGTCTTTCTGGGGGAGAGCGGACATCATTCCATATAGGGCGGCTGTACGCTTTGGAGGCTGGGTGACGTCTGCAGTTCGGCTGATCCAACGAGCTAATGAACGAACCCATCGCTCTGGCAAGATGGTTAATCCAGTTTTGAGAGCTTGCCTGCTTATCTTGCGATACCAGCCCCGTCGCTTAGCTTGAGATTCCTCTATCTTTACAACCTCTGATAAGTCATTAATGAAACTTTGGGCTATTCGTGCATGGCCTGCCGTGACAGTGAGATGCAGACTTGCAGGGCGCTGCTGGCGGTCTAAAAACCACTTGCGCTGAGCTAAAGCATCGCCTACTTTATAAATATCTACAGGGGGATGAGCACCGATAGCGAATATAGTAGCTATAGGCTTCCCTACAATATATAGAGATGGGAGTTTCAGTACAGCGGATTGAATATATTTTGCCGTTTCCCAAGCGATTCGGGCCGCATCCGTGAGTCCTTTCTCTCCTAAATACTGGAGGATAGCCCAGCTTGAAGCTATAGCTCCAGCTGAGCGTGTCCCTGCAAAGGTAGAAGAAGCATAGAGACCTCCAGGCCACCTTCCATATACGAAAAACTGATAACGGCGAAGGGCCTTATGCCGGTATAAAATCACAGAAGCGCCTTTAGGTGCATAGCCGTATTTGTGAAGGTCCACGGAGAGACTTGTGACCCCCGCTACACGAAAGTCATAAGATGGAACTTCTATGTCCAGGCGTTCCAAGAAGGGTAGAATCAGCCCCCCTATACATGCATCTACATGGAAGAGGAGACCTCTCTTCTGGGCTAATTCTGCGATCTGGGGGATAGGGTCCATTACCCCGTGAGGATAGGAAGGAGCAGAGGCAACTAAAAGGATAGTGCGTTCGGAGATAGCTGCTTCAATAGCTTCCACATCTGCACTACCATCTGAAGCGAGAGGGGTGTGAATCATTTTCAAGCCTAGATAATGGGCAGCTTTGTCAAAAGCAGGATGGGCAGAAAGCGGTGCTATTATCTCTGGGTGGGATAGGTGAGGCTTGCGTTCCTGAGCAAAATCTCGCGCAGCTTTGAGAGCCAGAAAAATACTTTCTGTTCCGCCACTTGTCATGGTGCCTCCTCCTTCTGTGGGGCAGTGCATAAGCTCCTTTACGATAGATACTACTTCATTCTCCATTCTGCGTAAGCTTGGAAAGGCTAATGGGTTCAGAGCATTTTCGGAGATGTAGCGTGCATAAACCTCCTGAGCTAACCGCAGCACCTCGGGACTATGATAATAAACCAAGCTCCATAACCTCCCCCCTTCACTATCCATATCTCTTGATTTCCAGTTAGCTATTTCAGTAAGAATCTCCTCTACTGAACGTCCTTGGGGGGGCAGCTGGCTCATTTTTGCAAGGTATAAAAGAACTTTGAAATTGTAGCATTATGATTTTGGTAATAGGGGCTGGGGGGGTAGGTCGTGCCATTGCCAGTCGTTTATCTGCCCTCCAATTGTCAGTGATTCTTATGCGCAGGCCCTACCAATCCATCCATGAGGCTTTTCCTACTGTAACGGATTATCGGGAAGTTCCATGGGCAAAGGTGGAAGGAGTTTTTCTCTGTGTGAGAGACTCTCAAATAGTTCTTACTGCTACCCAGATACTTCCTTTTTTATCTCCACAGACTTTTGTCATTCATACAGCGGGTTCTGTACGCAGAGATGATCTACTACAGCATGTAGGAGAGAGGGCAGGGGTAATTTATCCTCTTCAGACTTTTACGCCGGGGTATTTGCCGGAGTGGGGCACCTTCCCTGTTTTCTGGGAGGGAAACTTGCAAATCAAAAAATGGGCTGAGCTTCTTGTGGGAGATACGAAATGGCTTTATTACGCTTCCAGTGAGGAAAGATTGCGGCTCCATATTGGTGCTGTGTTCACTGCTAACTTTCTGAATGCTTTCTTTGCTATCGCAGCCTCTTTAGCCCATCCAGTGGGGGATTGGCGTTTATTCCTGCCCCTTGCGGAAAAAGTGATAGAAAAGCTTCACAAAATCCCTCCTCTACAGGCACAGACAGGTCCTGCTCGCCGTGGAGATATACCTACCCTAGAAAAACATCTCCACTATCTTGAAGGCTCGCATCCTGAGTTGGCCCCTATTTATAAGATTGTGACTGAGTATATAAGAACCCATCTTTCTTAGTCGTCTTGCCAGTAATCGTATATCTTTTCTTTTTTCACTTGGGCCTTTTCAGTGAGGTATTGAATAAGCCGGTAGGCGGCAATCGGGTCTAGGATAGGATATGTAGGTCTCAGCGTCCTTTCAAAGTAAAGATCACGATACCGCTGTTGGGCTACTTTGATGCGTTCTTGCGGGTCTAGAGGGAGATTCTGGAGAAAGTAAGCAATTATCTCTGGGCTGACATTATCGCGAGCGACTTGTAGTTGAGTTTCCAGGGGTATGTTTAGGAGGGCAAGCTTGAGTTCCTCGGGAGTCCGAATAGCTGATATTCTTACGGGAGGGAGTTCAATAGTATCTTCTACCAAGTAGTGTACAGCATATAAGAAGCCTTCGGTCGTATCACCTTTATAGGCTGCAAGGTATTCATTTAGGATAAGGCGCCCTCTTTTATATCCTACTGCAGAGAAGTAGAGGGTATCCCCCCGAATCACCGGAAGGCTGTAGAATCCATCAGCATTTGCCATAGTGCCTCGCCGAGTGTGCCCAACCCGTACTGAGACAAAAGGTATGGGCTCCCCTGTCGTTGCACTTACCGCCATACCTGACAGCTGGTAAACGCGAAGGTCTTGTGCCAATAGGGGTAGAAGCCCGAAGAGCAGTCCGAAGTAGATTCTCATCTCATATGCGTACCGCTACCATTAGCACATCATCTGTTAGCATGGCACCACCCCGCCATTGCTCAAATTCCTTTTGGACATTAGTCATCCACTCTCTTAGGTCCACAGGGGGATGATGATTGAGAAAGTCCCGAATAGCGCTTCGTCCATATCGCTTGCCATCAGAGGCTCTTATTTGACGTTCCCATCCGTCTGTCATGAAGAGGATAACCCACTGTTTTTCCACAGGTATTATGTTGCTAGTGTATAAGCGTGGGGTTTTTTCTTCCTCCATTCTTTGTCCTATTAGGCGTCTATCTGGATTGAGCTGTTCCCAGCCCACCAAAGGATTGTAAATCCAAAGAGGTATGTGGGCACCAGCATAATGTACTTCTCCAGCAGAAGGGAGTACCGTACAAATTCCTACTTGAAATCCTTCAGCTTGCATAGCTTCTATTTCAGGGTTGGCTTTCTTAGCAGGGGGGTAGAGAAGGTCTAAGAGGCTTTTATGTAGCTGACTGAGGATGCGGCCAGGATCCGTAACACCTCTAATGGTTATGATCTCATAGAGGAGAGTGTGCGCAATAGTGGAGAGGATAGCAGCTGATACACCTGCTCCAGATGCATCTACTACAACGAGAATCTGCGCTCCTTCTTTGCCACGGCCTACCCACAGAAAGTCCCCGCTCACCAAACTTCGCGGCACACTCCAATAAACACTATTAGGGAAGACTTCTTTGAGCTCCGATTCTCCATGGAGGAGCACCTCTTGAATGCGCCTGGCTACGCCTATATCTGCCGAGGCCTCTCGCTTAGCTCCTATGATGTCTTCTCTCAAAATTCTCTCCAGAGTAGTCAACGTGTTTTGGGATAAGGCTCTTTGAATAGCTAGACGCTTCTGGGTATATTCCTTGTAATGTTTATAAGCCCCTTCGTAGTCCCCTAGTTTCTCAGAAAGTTTTGCTCGTATTTCTGGTAGGAAGTATTCTACTACACCTTCGCGGGTTTCATTACGAATAGCTTCTACTTTCTCTAAAGTTTTCTGAGCTTTTTCTATGAGTCCCAATTCTATCTGAGATTCTGCCATTGCAACAAGCCCTGAGAGGAGCAGATGAGTGTTTTTGATTTCGGATGCTAGTCTTTCTCCCTGTTCTAACTTTACAAGGGCTTCTTGATGTCGCCCAGATTCATTTAGGAGTTGAGCATGAGCCAGAAGCGTCCTGACTATCAGGTCTTCTTCTCCTAATTCTGAGGCAATGTCTAGCGCTGTGTTGAAGAGCCTTTCCGCTTCCTCGTAATTTCGCAATCGTTGATAATAGGTTCCTAAGCTAATCAAGGAGAAAAACATACCTCGTTGTGAGCCAATTTCCTGATGAATCTTGAGCGCTTTTTCATGGTATTCTTTGGCTAACTCATACTGTTCCAACTCGCCGAAGAGGGAACCGATGTTAGCTAGGGTTTGAGCATAAAAGAAAGCCAGATCGGGAATGAGTTGCAAGTAGCGTAGGGAGCGCCATAGGTATTCTACAGCTTTATCTAGCTGTCCCGACTGTTGATACACTGTGCCCATGTTTGAGAGCGTGAGGCCCAGCCCTCGCATATTCTCTAATTGCTCAAATATGCCGAGGGCCTGCGAGAGGTACTCTAAAGCTTTTTCAGCATTCCCCAAGATAGCATTTCCTATGCCTAAGTTGCGCAGAGCCCAGGCTTCACCCTCCGTATAATGAATTCTGCGAGCATGGGTGAGAGCATCTTCAGCCAGCTTTAGAGTGAGAGAAGTATTGTTATACCGCTCGTCGTAAGCTTGGTTATTGAGCTGGTCTACTAAGTTGCGCTGGCGTTCTAATTCAAAGGAGGTGGGAGATGGCGCTGCAGGGCTCATTTTAGTGCAGAGATGGGAGATGAGTCTGTGCATATACACCGCTCTGGAGGCGGTGAGCTATTTGCTGGAAAGCAGCTAAGGTTCTCTCCACGTCTTCCCGTGTGTGGGCAGCGGTAGGAATGAGTCTTAGAATGATTTTCCCCTTTTCAATGACGGGATAAGTAACGACCGAGCAGAAGATACCAAAGTTTTCTCTAAGGTCTTGGACTAAAGCTATAGCTTCATGTTCGCTTCCATGGAGATAGACGGGGGTTACAGGGGATTGGGTGATACCGATGTCAAATCCTGCTTTGCGCAGTCCCTCCTGCAAGAGGGAAGTGATTTGCCATAAGTATGCTCTCCTTTCGGGCTCTCGCCGGAGGATTTCTAATCTTTTGCGTGCTCCTATGACTGCAGCTATGGGTAAGGCTTTGGCATATATTTGGCTGCGTAGATGGTAGCGAAGGTAGCTGATGATGGAAGTTTCGCCCGCTACAAAGGCACCAATGAGCGCCATTGTTTTAGCGAAGGTTCCAAGCCATATATCCACGGCCTCCTCCACACCGAAATGTTCAGGAACCCCTTTCCCTGTCCTTCCCATTACGCCGAAGCCATGCGCATCATCCACAAGCAAACGGAAAGGATACCTCGCTTTCAATTCAGCTATCTGGTCCAAGGCCCCTAAATCACCTCGCATACCAAAAACCCCTTCTGTAACTACTAAAATTCCACCCCCTGTTTTCTCTATGTGAAAAGCCGCTTGCTCCAATCTCTTAGTCAGGTGAGCTATATCATTGTGGCGAAAGCTCATTCGTAGGGCAGGGCTCATCCGTATCCCGTCTATGAGACATGCATGACATAAATTGTCGTAAATAATCACATCATGACGGTCAGTCAGAGCATCTATTACAGAAAGGAACCCTTGATAGCCATAATTCAAGAGATAAACATCTGGTTTGCCTAAGAAATCTCCTAATTCTTTCTCTAAGGTTTCATGTTCGTCTGTGTTGCCTGTAAGCATGCGAGAGCCCATAGGGTAAGCGAGTCCATATTCTTTGGCGGCTTGGGCGTCCGCTTCACGCACCAGTGGGTCATTTGCTAAGCCTAAGTAATCATTAAGGGACCACACAAGTACCGGCTTGCCCCGGAAGTACATATGGGGGCCCAGTTCTCCTGTGAGTTTAGGAAAAGCTAAGTAATGATGGCCCACCTCAGCGTATTTACCGAGGTCCGTATGCATGCGGGCCTGAATTTTTTCAAATAAGTCCATACGCAGCAAATTTAGGCTGAAAGCCGCTCTAATTCCACAGCACGTAAACGAGTTATAAATCGGCTTTTACCATAGGGTGGATGCCATAGCCAACCTTCTATAACAAAGCGCACTCTGATTCTTTCACCTAAGGGAATTTTTTGAAGGTTATCTGCCATCTCTTCATGGGCTTCCATAAGAATAAATTGCGGTGTGGCAGTATCACTTAGTACTACGAAAGGCACCTTGAAACGCCCTCGTCCCAAAGATACCCGGGGGAGAATAGCATGAAGCGTGCCTTTTAGTTCATACGTAGGCGCCCCTTCCATACTCATGAGAAGGTAGGAAAAGACTGACTTAGCCCTTATAAAAGTCCCTATTTTTGCCAGCGTGAAAGCTGCTATTCTCTCCGGCGTCTTGTGGAGACTCCTTCTATGCCTTTTGTGGGGGATGGGAAGAGGACAAGAAGCTGCTCTGCGTTTCCGCATATCAGGGGATATCATGCTTGGGACCTTCGTCCTTCCACAAGAGATGCGGGAGAAAGTTTTAACTCTTAAGCCTTATATTGAGGGGGGAGATATCCGCTTTGGTAATATAGAAGGAAACTTCATCACAGGAAAAGAGAAGCCCTCCAAATGCTCAGAGGCCTCCCGTCAGAAGGGAATATGCTATGAGTTTGGTATGCCCGTTCAAAATGCTGATCTCTTGGCACAGCTTGGATATAGCCTACTGCACATGGATAATAATCATACAGAAGATTATGGCATAGAGGGTTACAACACTACAAAGGCTCTCATAACGAAGCTGGGAATAACCCCCCTTGGTAAGAAAGAGACTCAAATCATAGAGGTGCGTGGTCTCAAAGTAGGATTCATTCCGTTCGGTTTTTCAGGTAGGTCTTATCAGGTAGGAGATATACCCGCAGCAGTAAGTTTGGTCAAAGCGCTGCGTCCTAAAGTAGATATTCTCGTGGTCTCCTTTCATGGGGGAGCGGAGGGGCCACAATGTATCCATACACCTAATCATGTGGAAATGTTCTATGGTGAGAATCGTGGAAATGTTCGGGCTTTTGCACATGCGGTAATAGATGCAGGGGCGGACTTGGTGATTGGACATGGTCCGCATGTGCTGAGGGGGATGGAGCGGTATAAAGACCGCCTGATCTTATACTCGCTGGGAAACTTTATTGTAATCAATGGAATAAACATCAGCGGGCCGAATGGACTCACGGCAGTATTTGAAGTGGATTTGGACAGAGATGGGAAATTTCTGAGAGGCAAAGTATGGCCCATGCGGATTATTGGGGGGGTGCCCACGCTGGACCCTAAAAAAGAGTCGCTTTTCCTTCTGCGGCGCCTGACGGAGGAGGATTTTCAAGGAGGAGGACTGCATATAAAAGACGATGGAGAAGTGGTTCCCCTCCTAAGTATTGCTAGATGAGAGGAAATTCTCAACTGTGTGAAGAAAGAGCTCTGCATTTTTCCTTATATCTGAAAAGCTCTTTATCCACTTTTTATTCCTGAGCTGCCATAGAGAGGCCACCTCTTTCCAGTGCTTCTCCACCGTGAGTAAGGTGCTTGCTAGGTTCTCCCTTGTGAAGGGCTCCACGACCCAGCCATTATAGCCGTGTGTAATCACCTCTAAATTTCCTGGTATAGCGCTAACAATAGGGAGGGCACCATACCATCTCCCTTCTGCTATGGCATAGCTATAGCCGTCATAGAGAGGTGCTGATATAAATGCGATTGCTCTCCGCCAGTAAGCCTCCATTTCGGAGGAGGATAATTTTTTAGTTATAAGAAAAATTTTATTAGAATAACTTTTCCTAATAATATCAACTATTTTTATTATTTTGTGATGAATGGGGTAAGCTCCCTGGAGAAGGTAGAGAGGGAGGGAGCCTCCCTCGGATAGATATAGATGGTAGGCTTCTAAGATGATATCT
>JANXCJ010000055.1 GCA_025060275.1 Bacteroidia bacterium
TGCGAGCAGACTTCTGGGCAGAAGCCAGAAGAGTAATTCCGGGCACTCCCGTGAGATTTCATGCGGTAGCAGAAGGGCAGCCTCATATCTACCAGTGGGACTTTGGAGGAGGTATTGCAGACGATCCCTCCTCTCCTTGTCCTACAGTGACCTTTTCTCAGCCTGGATCATATTCTATACAGCTCATCGTAGAAAATCTGAGCGGCCGGCGCGATACCCTCGTCCAACCCAACTACATCATAGTAGAAGATAGCATCTGGCCACTCCCTCTAAAAGAAGGATGGGAAAGGCTCCCTTTCCCTCCCCGAGGTTTCTCTATTGAGAATTTAGATGCTGGCCAAGGAGGAAGCCGCACATGGGAAAGGTGGGGAAGTACTATCACTCCTAGGGGAGCTTATGGACGCTCTTATTATACCCTGCGAATGCCATTTTATACTTACTCTCGGTATAGCGAAAGAGATTATCTCCTAACCCCTCCCTTAGATTTCCAGGTGGATACAAACTATGATATCTACCTAACCTTTGCCGTAAGCTATGCCTGCTTAGATTGGGGCGATGATATATCTGCACCCTTAGAATACTCAGATACCCTACGCGTGTGGATATCCCCAGACGGTGGTGGAAGATGGGAGATACTCTATGAGAAAGAAGGAAGAAATCTCAGTAGCCATCCAGATGGTTGCATCCAGCGAAGGGGCTCTCTCCTTGGAGCTATGCATATGCCTGATCCTAATCTATGGCGTACAGACACGATAAACCTAAATCGGTATAGAGGCATACGGGGCGTGAGATTACGATTTGAAGGGATATGTGGCTACGGAAATATGCTCTACTTAGATGACATACAAGTAGACACCGTCCGTCGCAGAGTAGCTACAGACCCTTCCCACCTCCCTGCACCCTCCCTCTCCTTTACCCAGAATGCAAATGGTGCTCCCTCTCTACATATTATTCATCCTCAACGCCTTTCTCTCAAAATCTATGACACAAGTGGCAAATTACTATGGAAAGAGGACCAGTTTTTTCAACCAGGTATGCATTCCATATGTCATCCTCCTCTATCTCAGGGTGTTTACTTCCTCACTATTCAAGGAGAAAATGGAGAATTCCATTCTGTACGCTTTTCATACACTTATTGATGCTAATTAAGCCTAATAAAATGATTATGCGCCAGTATTGTCTGGTTTTCATAGGATGGGTTTTTGCACAGAGTAAATGGTGCGGCTTTGAGGAGTATGCGCTCAAGGTCCAAGCAGAAGACCCAGAAGTGCAGATTCGGCAGGCTATTTTAGAGAGCGCTACACCCTTAATTCAGCATCACCGCCTGCTGCATACAGAAATGGAATGTAAGGCGAGTAGATTTATTATCCCCGTTGTCTTTCATGTAATATATTCCAGCCCAAGTGATAGTATAAGTTACCAGCGTATATGGAATCAGATGCTGCGTGTTTTTGAGGACTTTAGGCGGATTCCTGAGACACCTGGCTATGCAGGCGTGGGCGTAGATAGCGAGATAGAGTTCTCCTTAGCTACAAAGGACCCTGATGGAAATCCTACGACAGGCGTAGTCTATTGGCGGTATGACCAACCCCCCCTCAATTGGACAAGCCGGGATTTCTGTCGCGAAGCACAAGATATCTCCATGAAGCAAGCTACAGGCTGGGACAGAAATAAGTACTTGAATATATGGATTGTTCCTCGCCTTTGTGTAGCTACTGGCGGGTCTAATACTTGTAACAGCTGTAATTCTGTGGCAGGCTATGCATACTTCCCGAGCAGCGGTCCGACTATATATGGCACAGTAATAGGCTCTGACTACTTCTGGGGTTCAGGAAATTCTCGTAGCATTCGCACGCTTGTCCATGAGCTCGGCCACAACCTCAATCTCTACCACACCTTCCAGGATGGCTGTGGTGGAAGTAATTGTAACACGACAGGTGATCATCTCTGTGATACGCCTCCCACCGCCGAAAATAATTTCTCCGTAGCAAGGCAAAATACTTGTAATAACGACCTGCCTGACTTACCTGATAATCCACGTAACTATATGGATTATGTAAATGACATAGATATGGCTTTCTTTTCCGCAGGTCAGGTAGCTCGGAGCTGGACAGCTATAAATACCATAGGCTCTCGCCTCTATTCTCTCTCCCGCACCACAAATCAGCAAGTTACTGGTACGGGACCTTATGGACAAGTAAAAGCCTATTTTAGTGCTTATCCCCGCCAAGGATGCGCAGGGTATCCTATACGATTTTATAGCTACAGCATGGGAAAGCCTCATATCCATGAGTGGAGCTTTAGTGGGGGTACGCCTGATGATCCCTCAGCCTCCTGCCCCACAGTTATTTACTCTCAACCAGGGGGTTATGATGTAGAGCTTATCGTAGAAAACCTAAGCGGTAGAAGAGACACCCTCCGTAAAAATGGATATATTCAAATACTGGATACACTTTATCCCCTTCCCTATGAAGAGGGCTTTGAGGGTAATACGTTTCCACCGGCTCACACTTTCATAGATAATCCTGACTTTAATCGTACCTGGGAACGCTTTCGTAGTACTACGCCCCCTAGAGGGGCTTATGGTGCTTCCCGCACCTCCATGCGTGTCTTATTCTTTAACTATTCCCGTTACAGGGAGAAAGATAGCTGGGTCACCCCTCCCTTAGATTTGCGATCCTATACAGACCCTGACTTGGATATCTATCTACGCTTTTCATGGGCATATGCATGCTTAGAATATGAAAACCCATCTGCTTCCCCGCCTTCCTATCTCATAGATTATGTGGATAGTCTGAGGATATATGTCTCCACAGATTGTGGCTCTACGTGGCAGCTCCTATGGGAGAGAGGAGGGCGAGACCTATCTACTTATCCAGGGGGATGCATTTTTGCTAGCGGCTCTTTATCCAATGCTTCCTTTCTTCCTTCCAGTACTGATTGGGCTACAGATAGCATTCTTCTGAATGCGTACAAGGGACTAGCTCCCATACGCATACGCTTTGAAGCTGTCTCTGGATGGGGCAATAACCTTTTCATAGATGATATTAGCGTAGATACGGTGTATGCCTTTGCCTCCGCCATAAGTGGTCCAAGGTCTTCTCAACTCTCTGCATATGTATCCGAAGGAGTGATTTACTTTCACACAAAACATTCTCTGCCAGAACTGAAAATTGAAGTGTATGACATCCAAGGCCGCCTTGTTCAGCAGGAAACGATAACAAGGATAGGGGAGGGACACCATCGGTACTCTTTATCGCCCTCCCTGAGCTCAGGATTTTATTTCATAAAAATATACACTGAAAGTAGCTGCATGAACTTGCGCTACTGGCATAGCCCATAAAAGGAGTGAAGCCAGTACAGCGCCTCCCTCGCTGGTTTCAAAAATGGATGGGGGCTTACATTCCCCCCAGAAAAAGTGCT
Source organism: Bacteroidia bacterium (assembly GCA_025060275.1). Taxonomy (GTDB): domain Bacteria; phylum Bacteroidota; class Bacteroidia; order SpSt-205; family SpSt-205; genus SpSt-205. Next base: position 3,424 of record JANXCJ010000055.1, read on the forward strand.
CAGGAATTTTATCTTACTTTTGACGATGGACCATCAAGTATTACAAGTGATCTATTAGACCTAATAGAGGGGTTTGGTTATACGGCGAGTTTCTTTTGGCTCTGGAGTAAATTTGAAGAACATCACACACCAAGCATTATAAGCAGGCTCAAAAGAGGAGGACATACAGTGGGTATCCATGGACTATCCCATATAAGCCCATGGCGAATAGGAAGAGAAAATTGCATTTCCACCCTAAATCAAGCTCTTAATCTCTGGGAGAGATTAGATGTGCCCCTTGTTCCTTTTTATCGACCTCCCTACGGACATGCATTATACTGGCAGAATGTTACGCTAACTTCAGAAAAGGCTTTGCGGCTGAGGCTTGTTTTTTGGGACCTCATGCCCGCTGATTATTTGGTGGGCGTCAACTGGGTAAATGAGTTGATAAATTCACTACGCCCAGGTGATATAGTAGTCATGCATGAAAGAAAAAACAACCTGAGGCTCCTTCAAAACTGTCTTACCTGCGCTTTTGCCGCCGGCTGGAAGGCAACTGCTCTGGAAGCGGTGGAGGCGGTGGTATCTCAGAAGGCATGAGAGAAACACAAAGGGGTAATTTTTCACAGCGAGGTACTAAGTAAGGTAAAGGAATCATGTATCTATTACGCCAATTTGCACTTCCCTCTAAATAGCCTCCCCAACTTTCCCACGCCTCCGGGTCGCTTTCTGGCTGGTAGCGAATCTTTAGGCGCATCCCTGGAGATACCCGATAACCCCATAACTGATTCCACCGCACAATCTGATAAGGTGAGAGGCGATATTGCCGAGCAATCTGGTATATATTCTCGCCTGGCTTTACCAGGTGCCAGAAATAGCCTCTATGATAGGTAGGAGAGGAAGCTCCTACCGGTTGTAGGTTTAGTTCCCCTTTAGCTAAGCGGCTTCTCACTTGAGCTACCTCATATGCCACTACTGCAGGAACCTTAAGGATATACCCAGCAGGAATAAGATCAGAACGAATTTCTGCATTATGAAACTTTATCCAGCTCAGAGGGACACCTGCTAAACGAGCTACCATAGAAAGCTTAGCTCGCATAGGGAAAAATACCGTATCTGTCTCCCGAGGTATATCGGGATAAATAGGATAAATCCCATGAGCTGAAGCATAATTCATTACATAGCAGGCAGCCACGAAAGCGGGTACATATCCCCTTGTTTCCCAAGGAAGAAAAGGAGCTATCTCCCAATAGTTTGTGCGACCACCAGCAGCCTTGATAGCCCTGAGCACCCTTCCATGCCCACAATTATAGGAAGCTATGACTAGCAGCCAGTCTTTGAGAATTTCGTAGCTATTCCGCAAATACCTTGCGGCAGCATGAGTGGACTTTACAACGTCATATCTCTCATCTATTATTCTATCCACCCTTAGTCCATAGAGACGCCCCGTAGTCGGAATAAACTGCCATATTCCTGCTGCAGACATAGGAGAGAGTGCCTCAGGTACCAGCGCACTTTCTATCACTGGAAGGTATTTCAGTTCGGGAGGGAGCCCATAAGACTGCAAGATAGGTTCTATAATGGGCAAGTAATAATCTGCTAGCCCCAGCAGACGAGCTGTAAGAGTGGGCTGCTGATAAAGATAGAGATGGATGAACTGGAGGGTTACGCTATTTAGCTCAAGGGGGATTGTAGTCTCAAGTGCTTTCAACCGCTCTTCGTATTCCTCTGGGGATAAATCATCAGGCACAGGGGCTGAAGGGAATGCTTCTCCTCCCTCGCGTTCCCAGGCTAAGTAGGCGCGAATCAGACTATCCATGCGTGCAATCCGAGCAGACCACTCCTGCCCCCACAGCACCCAAAGAGTGATACTAATTATCCACCAACGCATAAGCAGCATCAAATAAGCTATTCTCTCCGAAAAGTGGACCAATAAGTTGTAAGCCTACCGGAAACCCTTCAGGAGAAGTACCTACAGGCACCTGTAAGGCAGGATGCCCGGTTAGGTTCGCATACACCGTCAGAAGGTCCGAAAGGTACATCTGAATAGGGTCCTCTACTTTTTCCCCTAAGCGAAAAGGTGGTGTAGCACTAGTAGGCATCGCTATGACAGCATACTCTTTGAGGATTTTCTCCGTGTATTCATAGAGCAATCTGCGTACTTTCTGCGCTTTAGTATAATAGGCATCGTAGTAACCCGCAGAAAGGACGAAAGTGCCTAATAAGATGCGCCTTTTTACCTCTCTACCAAAGCCTTCACTGCGAGAACGGGCATACAGCTCTTCTAAGGTCTGAGCCTCTTTTGCCCGACGACCATATCGCACGCCATCATATCGCGCTAAATTAGAAGAGGCCTCAGCCGTAGTGAGAATAAAATATGCAGGTATAAGATACTCCCAGTAGGGAAATGACACTTCTTCTATTTCAAAGCCTCGCTGTCTGAGCAATTCTTTCTTCTCCTTGAGAACCTGTGCGACAATCGGATGAAGCCCTTCCGGCATGATCCATGCCCATTTTTGAGGGGTCGTTCCCTTAGGATGATAGGGTTCCACAGCCCGACTACTACTGGTAGGATCTCTGGGATCAAATCCAGCGATTACTTGATAGGTTATTATGAGGTCCTCCAGAGAAGCGGTGATAGGTCCTATCTGATCAAAAGAGGACGCATACGCTATGAGCCCGTAGCGAGATACACGACCATAAGTAGGTTTCAGCCCGTAAAGACCACAGAAAGCAGCAGGTTGGCGAACAGACCCTCCTGTATCACTACCCAGTGCCATATGGCAAAATTCAGCCGCTACAGCCGCAGCAGAACCACCTGAGGACCCCCCAGGCACATAACCCTCCAAAAAAGGATGTTGCACAGGTCCATAAGCAGAATTCTCATTAGAAGACCCCATAGCAAACTCATCACAATTCGCCCTTCCTATACAGATAGCGCCCGCCGCAGAGAGACGCTCTATGACCGTGGCGTTATAAGGACAAATAAACCCCTCTAATATCCGAGAAGCAGCGCTTAGGTGATGCCCAGCCACAGCAATATTGTCTTTATGCACATAGACCATCCCTGCCAAAGGAGGAAGACTTCCCTCAGCCTTGTAGTGCTGATCCCAGTTTCCCGCCGCCTGCACTGCCTCTTCTTCATACACCTCTAAAAGAGCATTCAGTACCCCATTCCGAGCTTTTATATTGGCTAAGAAGTTTTCTACGATATCAGTAAAGGTAGCTTTTCCTTCCTGTACAGCTTTCCTTAGAGCTGTATAAGAGGGAGTCATTCTATAGTTTTTTCAGGAGGTAAAGTACTTTTTTCTTTAGAGCTGGATTCCCGACCTTCTCCTCTCATAGCCTCACGGAATTCCCGTATGCTTGCGCCTAATCCCCTCGCCAGCTCAGGTAGCTTCCTACCTCCAAAGAGTAAAAGAAGTACTCCAAAAATAAGCAGCCATTCTCCATACCCTAATCCAAACATGCCTCAAAACTATGCATTTTTATCCACATGATACCCTCACCTGCCTTCGTTATAGAAGAAGAGAAATTCCACACTAATCTCACACGCCTCAAGGAGATAAAAGAGTCTACAGGAATACGGCTCCTCATGGCTCTGAAAGGATTTGCTTTACCTGCTCTGATGACAGATATCCTTCAGGTAGCAGACGGTATAGCAGTCAGTTCACTAAATGAAGCAAAGTTAGGCTATATCTATGGGGGAAAACCTGTACATCTCTACATGCCTGCTTACCGCCCCCAGGAAATCCCAGAGTTAATCCCTATTACCAGCCACTGGACTTTTAATAGCTTAGAAGCATTTAATCAATGGGTACCCTACCTACCCCCTCATCTCTCAATAGGACTTCGTATCAATCCTCATTACGGCTATGCTAGCGCCGACATATACAATCCGGGGCGCCCTGGTTCCCGATTAGGAGTACCATTGAGAGGTCTCCCCGACAAATTACCCCCTCCTATTTCTGGACTTCATATACACACCTTATGTGAAGCAGGTGCAGAAGCCCTTGAAGCTCTTATACAAAACTTAGTTGAGAAGTTTGAGAGGTGGCTCAAACAAATTACCTGGTTAAACTTAGGAGGAGGACATCTCCTAACTCACAGAGAATATGACTTGTCCAAGTTAGCCAAAATTATCCAAGATTTGCGCAGCTATTTTCCGAACCTCCGGGAGATTTATATGGAGCCCAGCGCTGCTTTTGTCTGGGAGGCTGGCTACCTCTTGGCAGAAGTTCTGGATATAACTGCCACAGAGGGAAGAAATTGGGCTATGCTGGACGTATCTTTTACAGCCCACATGCCTGATACGCTAGAGATGCCCTACAAGCCTAAGGTTCGGGAAGCTCTTGCCGAGGTGAATCTTGCCTATCCCACTTACTGGCTAGGAGGCGCCACCTGTTTAGCGGGCGATGAGATGGGGCCTTATAGCTTTCCTACTCCCCTGGAAGTAGGAATGCGTCTTACCTTCCATGACATGGCACACTACACTTTTGTAAAAACTACTTTCTTCAATGGGGCTGCCCACCCTTCTCTCGTCATCCAAAATACCAGGGGATACCGAGTAGTCAAGACATTTTTATTTCAAGATTATCTAAATCGTCTAAGGAACGTATAGTACCCACTACCCTAAGATTAGAGGAGAAAGCTTCCCATGGATAAGGTAGGACATACGACTCTTGCAATAGCTCAAAGAGAGTCAGCTCTAAAGGATGTCCTTCATCTAATACAGGATGAGGTAGTCCTAATAGGCGCCTTGGTCGCTCCGAGAGAATCTCAGCAAGTAAGGCTGGTAATTCTTTCTTTTCAAGAGGATATTCCCTTTCAAGGGCATAATATAAGAGAGGTGCTACTACCGCCAGCGTAGACTGTCCCACAGCAGCAGAAGTCCATTCTCGCATCTTCTCCTCAAGAGGAGCCATATAGTCATAAGAAGCAATACACATGTACCTTGACTGAATAAGAGCTCTAACTAAAGCAGCTTTATCCTCAGAGGCGCGCAGAGGAGGGTGCAATTTCCAACGCGCATCATAATCCAGAAGATAAGAAGCATCTGCTACGAGATAGCTTATGCCAGTAAAAGCCGGAATGCCATACTGTCCCAAAACTTTCAGACCTGCTCGTGTAGTTATAGGGCCTATGATTACTTTGCCTCCGTATGCCTGCCATAAGGCAGCAACTGCATGAATGCCGACAGTTTCTACATAAGGGGGAAACCCTTCCCAACCTGATAAGGAAAGGACAGAGGTCTCAGCTACCCCTTTCTCCCCTCCAATAGCTTCCCAGAAAGGAAGCAAAAATACAGGTCCTCCAAGGTGTCTCAGATAGGGTAGCGCGCGGCGTAGGGTTTGCCACGGTACAGGCCATTCAGGAGGTAGTACCCACCCAAAACCTCCTTCTATATAGAGACTTTCAAGGGCAGCTATATCTCCTTTTGGACTACTCCATGCAGAAAAAAGAAGAAAAGAAGCTGGAAGCTCAGGAGTGAGTTCCTTGACTTCTGCAAGACTCTTCGGCTCATACCAACCCTGCCAACCGCTAATACCCACAGTAGTAAAGCCTCCTCGCCTCGCCCGAATAGCTAACTCTTCCAGAGTCTCTGTAGCAGGGAGGAACGGCTGATTTGTCCAAGCCAAAAGGTCTACCCATCCGGACGAAACCCATAAGATAGCCTCCTCTGAAGTAGGTTCTATTTTTTCTATCCTTTCTCTGGAAATTATCAGATATACACTTCGCCCATACCACTCCGACCTTCTGTCCGCTACCCGAAAGGGACCTACTCTCATCCGTCAAGCATTATGTCATTCCTCAGTATTCTCCACAGCTCAAAGAACTCCTCTACACTGAGTTCATGAGGCCTGCGATGGGAGAAAAAAGGAGAAATAGAAAGCCTATAATCACTTAGGTTTTTAGCCAATTTTCTGCGAGGCTGGCGAAAAGCGCGCCTTACAAATCCAACAAAGTCCTCCCATACCTCAGAGGAAAGTAAGGCTTTTCTCTCAAAGAGCACTACCTCGCTCCAGACTTTAGGAGGAGGCGTGAAGGCATTCGGAGGCACTCGACAAAGTCTCTTTACCTCATACACACTCTGGAAAAGCACTGACAAACGCCCATAAGGTCTCTTGCCAGCTTTCGCATAAAGGCGCTGAGCTACTTCAGCCTGTAGCATTACGACTCCTGCTCTAATATAACGGTGATGAGAAAGAATCCGAAAAATGGCGGGTCCCGAAATACTGTATGGGAGGTTACTCACAAAAAAAAGAGGCTCTTCAGGGAGAGCTATCCTCAAGAAATCACCTAAAATCCACTCAGTCGACGCTTTAGAGGGCAACTCTTCTAAAGACTTGAGACAGACACTATCAATTTCTATACCTATATAGGGCACGCCCTTTTGCAAGAGGTAGCGCGTAAGCGCACCTCTCCCAGGTCCTACCTCCAAAATCTTCTCGCCCGCCTGTGGACAGACAGCCTCAGCAATTTTTACAGCATAAACAGAATTTCTCAAAAAATGCTGATCATAGCGAGGCATGAGGCGGTTTGAAATCCAAGGGAATGCTATGATAAAAAGAGGGAGAAACATAGCCTACTCTGAGAGGATGCCCCTCCCAATCTTCTGGTAATAGAATACGGCGCAAGTCGGGATGCCCTTCAAATCTCACTCCGACTAAATCATAAGCTTCACGCTCCTGCCAATTTGCTGCAGGCCATACGCTCACCACAGAGGAGACATATTGACTCTCTTGAATAGAGAAAGATACCGCTATATCACACACATAAATAAGGCTTCTCAAATCGTATCGCAAGTGAACGTAAGGCGGTACGTGGGTAGCTGTGAGAGCTACAAAGTATTCTACCTCCCCCTGCCATCGCAAAATCTTTGCTACTTCCAGCCAATCCAAGGGGGAGTTCAACGTAAGAATCCACCGAGGATGAGTCCCTAAGAGTGCGCCGTATTTCCTAAGAACTTCTAAAAAGGATTCGCTCCAAGTCCTGTACATGCTGTGAAAGTTCTTTATTTAGGGTTAGGCCTTGCTCCACAAGGTGACAGCTATGAAGAATAGTAGAATGATCCCGCCCCCCAAAATAATCCCCTATAGCTTTTAGAGCGTGCCGAGTATATCTGCGTGCTAAAAAAACAGCTAAGTGACGAGCATATGCCACTTCCTTTTTACGAGACTTGCCTCGCAGCTCATCAGGATGAATTCTAAAGTAATTAGAGACTGCGCGAACAATCTGATCTATATTCACCGCACGGGTTCTCAAGGGCTTGAAGCGGCTCACAATCTCCTGGGCCAAGGTGAGAGAGATTTCCCTTCTCCTTATGGAGGTTTCTGCCAGAAGCTGAATCATCACGCCCTCTAAGTCCCGAACATGACTATGAACATTCTCTGCTATGTAGCGCAGAATTTCTTCGGGGATTTCCACTCCCTCCTGCTGGAGCTTGAAGCGGAGAATAGCTAAACGAGTCTCATAATCAGGAGGGTAGAGAGGCGCAGCTAGCCCCCAGGCAAACCGAGAGGTTATCCTCTCTTCCATGCCACGCAGTTCTTGCGGTGGTGCATCTGCTGTAATCACAATCTGCTTATTGCTCTGGTGAAGCTGATTGAAAGCATGGAAAAAAGTCTCTTGTGTGCTATCTCTACCTGTCAGAAATTGAATATCATCTACAATAAGCACATCTACAGAATGAATCTTTTGAAGAAACTCATTTATTTTCTTATTTCTTACCGAGTCTACATACTCATGTGTGAAAGTTTCAGCAGTGAGGTACAAAATGATTTTGTCAGAATGAAGGATTCGGGCATAATTACCGATTGCATGGCAAAGGTGTGTTTTACCTTGCCCAACCTCCCCATAAATAAATAGGGGATTAAAGGCTGTCTGACCGTATACTTTGGATTGAGATTAGTAGGAAAGGGCTGCACGCTTCGCAGTCCTGGAAATACAATAGGAGTAGGCAGCTCTTGTGAAGGCAATCGCATAGGAGCCGCCTCTGCAGCTGTCATTACATGATACTCTAAACGAGCATTAGGCCCTAAAAACCTTCGTAAAGTTTTTACTATCAGGGTAGAAAAATGCTGCTCTATGTACTCGTAGAAAAACTGGCTAGGCACCCGCAGCGTTAGAACGCCCTCTCGTAGGTGTATAGGTTCAGCACTACCCAGGAAGG
>JANXCJ010000056.1 GCA_025060275.1 Bacteroidia bacterium
GCTTAATCAGAAAGTCAGCTATTTCTACCCCCACAGCGGCCTCCATGAGTCTATCTTCCTCATCTTTCGTTACCATGATAACAGGTAAGTGGGGATGCGACCGTTTTATCTGCTTTGCGAGCTCTATGCCCTCCATGCCTGGCATGTGCTCATCTAGAATAAGCAAGTCTATGCTTTGACTCTTGAGAAGTTCTAAAGCCTCGGTAGGATGGCTCGCAGGTAGTACCTCAAACCCCCGAGATGCAAGGTGTAGAATGTGAGGCTCCAAATGCTCTATCTCATCGTCTACCCAGAGGATGCGAGAGTGCATAATAGGCACGAAAATAGTATTTTTCATGAAAACACTTTGTGTATCTTTGACTTAAGGATGCGGCTGCCCGTAGTGATAGCTTGGCTCTCTCCTTCACTAGATAGGGAAGAGTTGAGAAAGGTACTACAGGAGGAATTACGGGGAAGCCACTTGCGTTTTTTTTCACAGGAGAGAGAGGCTCAAGCTTATAGGGAACAAGGCATATTAGAGGGGGAAGAAATATTTCTGTTTTTAGCTCCCCTACCAGAGGGAAGCCATTTTTTGGAGGAGTCTATTAGTAGATGGCCCCTAGCGTATGGACTGGGACTCTCCCAAGATGATAATATCGTGCTAGCAGATACAAAATATCCTGTGGTGAGTCTAAATGGTCATGGCTACTTAGCTCTTCGTTTCCACCTAAGGGGGATATATCAGCGATATGAGGAGCGGCGCCGACATGAAAGAAAACAGCAGATACTGACGGAGCTCCATCGGGTCTCCTTATCCCTTACAGGAGAAGTGCGTTTAGAATGGCTTATATTCAAGGTACTAAGGCTCGCAATAGATAATAGTGGAGCCGAGAGAGGCTTTCTGATCGTGCCTGATCCCCCTGAGTCCCACCAACTGCGGGTCGTAGGCTATGCAGAGGCAGGTGACCACGAACCCCGTCCCTATCCGCCCCAACCCGCAGAAGCAGAACCGCAAATTTTCCATGCATTACTACAACATGCCACCCGCGCGCGAGAGAATATTTTTGTCACCGAAGCAGACACGGATTCCCTCTGGACATCTCATCCAGATTGGGAAAAATTAGGTGTTTATTCCATTCTATGCCTCCCCCTAGTATATCAGGGTAAACTCATCGGTATAGTATATCTCTCTCACGCTTCTCAGAGCCTATTAGCTGAACCAGCCCAAGCAGAATTTCTCAAGCTCTTCACAGCTCCTGCGGCAGTAGCTTTACAAAATGCCCAACTATATGCAGAGATGGAGGAGCGTGTACGAGAACGCACCGAAGAAGTAATCAGACAAAAAGAGGAAATAGAACGCCAAAGCCTTCTTCTACGTCAACAAAATGAAGATATATTAGCCAGCCTACGGTACGCGCAAAGGGTACAGCGAGCTATTTTCCCCCCATGGAGTGAGCTACAACGCACTTTTCCTGAAAGTTTCCTATTCTACCAGCCCCGCGAAATCGTGGGAGGAGACTTTTACTGGTACACCCAGCGCCTAAGTAAAGTTATCATAGCGGTAGGAGACTGCACAGGACATGGTATTCCAGGCGCCTTCATGACCATAATCGCAAACACCCTCCTAAAGCAAATCGTAGAATTAGAAGGTGTATTCAAACCTTCAGAAATACTTTATCTTCTCAACCTCCGCATGCGAGCAGCGCTTCAGCACGAAGAAGTGATATATCAGCGTTTCCAGGAGGGAATGGAGATAGCTCTCATCCAAGTAGACCCACGAAGACATAAGCTCTTGTATGCAGGTGCTGGAAGACCTCTTTTCCTTGCACGACAGAGTAAAGGTATAGAGGTACGTCCTGACCGTATCACTATAGGTGCCCCCTACGAAGGTGAGGCCCCAGAATTTAGCCTACATCACATAGACCTGATGCCGAACGATATGATATACCTCTTCTCCGATGGCTTTACAGACCAACTAAATGGGGAAGGCAAACGATACCAACTGCGCAGGCTATATGAGTTCTTTGAACTTGTAGCAGAGCAGCCTGCTCGCCAGCAAGGATTACTCTTGGAAGCAGAATATAACCGCTGGGTAGGCAACGCACGACAAACCGACGATATTCTAATTCTCGGCATTCGCATACCCTAAATCGCCAAATCGTAGTATGTGGCTCGTAACAGGTGCTACAGGTTTTGTAGGCTATGCCTTCTTAGCGCTATGGAAGCAGAAGCACAAGCCTTTTCCTCTCCGCCTTTTAGTGCGTGATCCCTCTCATCCCGTCCTCAAGCCTTACTTAGGAGAAGTGGAATTAGTCAAGGGTAGCCTAGAAGACGGCTCGCTCCTCTTACAAGCCGCTCAAGGAGTGGAAACTATTCTCCACTTAGCTGCCACTATCAGTTTTTCTCCTCATAGCCGGCAGTGGATGTATCGTACTAATGTAGAGGGCACCCGCCACTTAGTTAATGCTGCACTGGAGAGGGGCGCAGAAAAGTTCATTTATATGAGCTCCATCGCAGCTATTGGACGACCCAAGGAAACAAAGACTCCTATCACCGAGGAGGTAATGTGGGAAGATTCCCCCTACAATACTTATTATGGCTATACTAAGTACTTAGGAGAGAGGGAAGTATGGCGAGGACAGGAAGAAGGACTGAAAGTAGTAGTTCTCAACCCCGGCATCATCTTAGGTCCTTATCTGACTTGGGAGAAGGGCTCACCAGCGTTTTTCAGGATGGTATGGCGAGGTCTTTCATTTTATCCTGTGGGTACAAATGGATTTATAGGAGTGGAAGATGTAGTAAATGCTATTTTCACCACCGCCTCCGCCTATCCCCAGGGATGGGGAGAGAGGTACGTATTAGTAGCTGAAAACTGGCGTTATCGGCAGCTCTTTGAGACGATCGCGAGAGAGCTCAACAAAAAGCCACCCACTATACCACTCCCTAAGGAGCTGGCTGTGGCCGTAGGCTGGGCATTAGAATATGTGGGACGATGGCTAGGCCTTCCAGCAGCTGCTACCCGAGAAACAGCTCGCACTTCCAGCGCCGATTTCATGTATGACGGGACTAAGATTACTCGTACTTATCCCACCTTTGCTTATACCCCTATCAGGGAGGTAATACAGCAGACAGCAAAAGTGTTTTTATCTAAGTATGCACATCCAGCTAAACGGTGAAAAAATCAGCATAGCAGAGGGTACGACAATAGTAGAGCTTTTGAAGCATATAGGCTTAGATGCTGCGCAGGTAGGAATAGCGATAGCCCTGAATCGACAAGTGATCCGCCGAGAGGAGTGGAGTTCTCTTAGGCTAAAAGAAGGGGACCAAGTAGAGCTAGTTTATGCAAGGCAGGGCGGTTGAATTCGCCATTGTTGGAGGAGGTGCGGCAGGCTTAGGAATCGCATGGCAACTATCTTTGAGGGGGCGTCGTGTCACCATATTTGAAGCCCGTCAGATAGGCAGCGGCGCAATGACCGCCTCCGCAGGGATGCTATCCCCCGCTTATGAAATAGAATTTGAGTCCCCTTCTCTGCTCCAAGCTATGATAGAAAGCCGTAAACGTTACACAGATTGGATAGCTCAGCTCGGAGACATTGAATACCAAGCCTCCGGAACCTACGAGCTAGCCTTGACGCCTGAAGATGTGCCTTACATCCAACGCCGCGTAGCTTTTGAACGCTCACAAGGCATTCAGGTAGAGTGGCTGGAAGGAAAGGACCTAAGAAAACACCTTCCTATGCTCTCTCCTCAAATTCCCGCAGGCAGTTATGCGCCGGAGGAAGCCCACGTATCCCCCGAGCTTCTCCGAGATAGATTAGTAGAAGCCTGTCAGAAACGAGGGACCACCCTCCTTGAAGATACACCTGTAAATCGCATAGAAGAGCGAGGAGAAATCTTTGAGCTTCTCACGCCACACGGAAACTACCACGCAGAAAGAGTAATCGTATGTCCAGGAGTTCCCTTGGAGGGACTTGCCTTGCCCTTTAGGGTATATCCTGTCAGAGGACAAATGGTCGCCGTAGAAATGCCTCGTAAAGATTGGCTCACGGTACCTGTTCGTTACTTTAATAGAACTTATGGATACGGCTACACAGTACCGAAGAAGGAATACCTTATCCTTGGCGGCACCGCAGAGGAAAAAGGTTATGACCTTTCCCTCACGGTAGGGGGAGTCATGGATATTCTTCGACGCGCCTATCATGTATTTCCAGAGCTATACGAATGCCGTATACTCCGTATGTGGGCAGGCTTGCGCCCTGCCACGGATACGCGCCATCCTCTATTCTATAAAGTCCCTCATAAGGAGTTATACTATGTGAACGGACTCTACCGAAATGGAATTCTCCTACTTCCCTTAGTCAGTGAAGGGGTAGTTCAGTGGATATTAGAAGGAACACTCCCCCCCTTACTCCAACCCTTTCATGTAGAGAGCCAGGACCAGCTTAGAGCTAAAGCTATGCATCGCTAAACATTCCTTCATACTGAAGCTCATCTTTCTCTCCCACTAAGAAAGCAAAGTATATTTGCTTCATGCGAGTGGAAACCAGAGAACTTCGCAAAGACCTAAAATACATAGACCTTCCTGTCATAGCTACCCAAATAGGTATTTCTTTAGAGAAGCTCCCCTATAGCTTGCGAATTCTCCTTGAGAATGTCCTAAGGAACTTAGACGAATTCAAAGTTAGCTCAGCACACTTAGACCCCTTCAAGCGATGGAATGGAAAGCCCAGTACAGAGGAAGAAGTAGCCTTTGTACCTGCTAGGGTGCTCATGCAGGATTTTACAGGGGTGCCTGCCGTAGTTGACCTGGCTTCTCTCCGAGATGCTATGCAAGCTAATGGCAAAGACCCCCGCCGCATAAATCCGCTTGTGCCTGTGGACTTAGTGATTGACCACTCTGTCCAAGTAGACTCATACGGAAATGCCGCAGCCCTTCAGAAAAATATAGAAAGGGAGTATCAGCAAAATCAGGAACGATACCGGTTCCTCAAGTGGGCCCAGCAGGCTTTCAATAACTTTCGTATCGTCCCCCCAGGCATGGGAATTGTCCATCAAGTAAACTTAGAGTACTTAGCCCAGGTTATAGTAGAAAGAGAGGGATGGCTTTTTCCTGACACGCTTGTGGGAACAGACTCTCACACTCCCATGGTAAATGGCATTGGCGTAGTAGGATGGGGGGTAGGAGGCATAGAGGCAGAGGCAGCCATGTTAGGACAGCCCTTCTATTTTCCTTGCCCCGAAGTAATCGGGCTCAAATTAGAAGGTCAGTTGCGCCCTGGGGTAACAGCTACCGATCTGGTTCTAACTATCACTGAACTCCTACGCAAAGTAGGAGTAGTAGATAAGTTTGTGGAGGTCTTCGGAGACGGCTTAGACAGCCTCACTGTGCCAGACAGGGCTACTATAGCTAACATGTCACCAGAGTTCGGATGTACTATAACTTATTTCCCCATAGACAAACAGACGCTAAATTACCTGCGTCTAACAGGCCGTCCGGCAGAAAAAGTACGGTTGATTGAGGAGTATGCAAAGCACAATCAACTCTGGCGAGAAAAGGAGACCACACCCCTATATTCCCAAGTGGTAACCCTAAACCTTGAAGAAGTAGAAGCCTCCGTGGCAGGGCCTCGTCGCCCACATGATAGAATTCCCCTACGGCAGGTAAAACCTGTTGTACAAACTACCCTTCAAAATACTTATCAAAGAAATCCTTCTTCTATCGCTCCCAAACCCCTCCTATATAGTAAGGAACAAACACCTCCCAATGGGTATGCCACTCTTTCAGCAGGTGATTCTACTTATATCCTACGTGACGGCGCCGTCGTAATAGCAGCTATAACAAGCTGCACTAATACATCTAATCCTTCCGTTATGCTAGCAGCGGGCTTAGTAGCTCAAAAGGCTGTAGCTGCTGGGATTTATCCAAAACCTTGGGTAAAAACTACTTTAGCCCCAGGCTCCCGAGTCGTAACGGAGTACCTACGCAAAGCGGGTCTATTACCGTATTTAGAAGCACTTCACTTCCATGTGGCAGGCTATGGCTGTACCACTTGCATAGGTAATAGTGGAGCCTTACCCTCAGCCGTCTCCCAAGCCATTCAGGAGAAAAACTTAGTGGTAGCTGCTGTTCTCTCAGGTAACCGAAATTTTGAAGCTCGTATTCATCCACAGGTAAGAATGAACTTCTTAGCCTCTCCCCCTCTCGTAGTGGCATACGCTTTAGCAGGTAGAGTAGATATTGACTTTGACCAAGACCCATTAGGCTATAACCCCGAAGGTCAGCCAGTGTATCTAAGAGACATCTGGTTCTCCCCCCCTGAACTTAATCAACTCATAGAGACTGTGCTGGATGAAAATGATTACCGGAAAAACTATGCTGAGATATTTGCAGGTGAAGCAAGCTGGCAAAGCCTCGTCGCTCCCACAGGGCAAACCTATGCATGGGATGAAAATTCCACCTATATTCGGCGAGCTCCTTTCTTTGAGGGTATAACATCCCAAGTACCTCCTCTGAAAGACATAGAGGGAGCAAGAGTACTTCTGGTATTGGGAGACTCCGTAACTACGGACCACATTTCTCCCGCAGGTAGCATATCTTCCCAGTCTCCTGCAGGTCAATATCTTATATCCCACGGCGTGAAACCTGAGGATTTCAATTCCTACGGTGCCCGGCGCGGTAATCATGAAGTCATGATGCGTGGAACCTTTGCCAATGTGCGCCTTCGTAACAAACTGGTAGAGCAGGAGGGAGGATGGACCCTCTATCATCCCACCGGTGAAGTTTTATCAGTATATGAAGCTGCCATACGCTATAAGCAGGCAGGCATCCCTCTTCTCGTGCTTGCAGGTAAGGAATATGGCAGCGGCTCTTCGCGAGACTGGGCAGCTAAGGGTCCTAACCTTCTGGGGATAAGCGCCGTAATTGCAGAGAGTTACGAGCGAATTCACCGCAGTAATCTCGTCGGAATGGGCATACTCCCCCTTCAATTTGAGCCGGGAGAGAATGCAGCTACATTAGGGCTTACAGGCAGAGAGATCTATACAATAGAAGGTATCCAGGAAGGACTTACACCCCTCAAGAAGCTCACCGTAAGAGCAAAAGACCCAGAAAAAGGTTCAGAAAAAGTATTTTCTGTAACGGCTCTGCTTCGGTCTGCCGTAGAAATCGCCTACTATCAACACAGGGGTGTGCTCCCTTATGTCCTCCGTACCCAGTTCCTTGCATGACCTACCTCCCCTACTCGCTCATAAGCTTTCTACTTCTCAAATCGCCCAGCTAAGAGCATACGCCGCACTTCTCCAAGAGGCTAATACTAAGGTTAACTTAGTTTCCCGAAAGGATATATCTCACATATGGGAACATCATATCGTTCCCAGCCTCCTTTTTTTAGGGTGGTGGTATTTTCCGGCAGGGGCTGAAGTATTAGACATCGGCACAGGGGGGGGCTTACCTGGCATACCCTTAGCGATCGCCCACGAAAAAACCTCCTTTGTTTTATTAGATAGTACCCGAAAAAAGATAGAAATTGTAAGCCAAATTGTAGCAGACCTAAATCTGAACGAAAGAGTAAAAGTAATTTGGAATAGAGCTGAAAACCTTTCAATGAGATTCCGCTATATTGTAGGAAGAGCTGTAGCTCCCCCTCAAAAGTTTCTTGCGTGGTGCAAAGAATGTATCAACAAAGAAGGGCAAGTCTTTTACTACACAGGGGAGAATTTCGGTCCTATTCCTACTGGCTGGCAAGGGACTTTTCACCCATTTGGAGAACTGCTACCCAACGAGCCTTACTTACAAGGCAAAGGAATATTACACTTACGGAGAAAGCTGTAGTCCCAAGGTTCTGACTTGAAAAACCTCTATTCGCATTTACTCATAAGCCCCGCTCATATGCTTAATCCTCAAGGATCACATCTCGCAGCTTTAGTTGAAGCTTGCCTCCTGGACTGCGCCTAGGAGTTATCACGATAGGAAGAGGGGTATATGCACACTGTCGCAACTGCTCTACACTCAGGTTTGAGCGCGCCTCATACCAAGACCCTGCATACTCAAGCAGAATCTTCTCTTTTTCTACATGGGCTACCCGTACCCCATGAAGTAGAAGTCTAATAGATTCATTTCCAGGACCTATAGGCTCCATCCTTTCGCTCCACTCAGCTATTTGATCTATAGAATATTCACGTAAGTCAAGGTGGGCATCTATGAAATCTTTCTTACGAACATCAGCATATTTTACACTCGCAGAGATAAAAGCCTCCTTAAACGCTTCCAGATGTTTAGCTTCCATCGTGAAGCCCGCAGCTTTATCATGCCCTCCAAAACGCAAAAAGAAAGGCCTGCAGTACTCATTCAGCAGATCATACAAAGGCACCTGAGCAGGTCCGCGCGCAGAACCCACTAACTCTCCATTCTCACTGTAAGTCAGCACAGCAGCCGGACGATAGAACAGCTCCACTAATTTAGCGGCGAGAAGACCTATGATACCTTTATTCCAAGTCCTGCCTACCACCACCCGAGCAGGGGGTACAGAGAGAGAGGTAAGGGAGGGGGTGGAATAAGTCTGGTTTAGTTGGATGAGTACTTCATCCATCATTTTTTTCTGAACCTGGCGGCGGTAGGTATTTAGCTGGTCCATATATACGGCTACTTTCTCTAATGTAGGAGAAGGCTGATCCTGAAGAAGTAAATAAAGGGTATATTGCGCATCTTTTAGGCGCCCAGGGGCATTTAGACGAGGGATAAGTTTGTAGACTACCTGCCGAGAAAAAATACGCGAACTCTCATGTATGCCTGCCAGAGGCATCAGAGCAGCAAGCCCAGCCCGAGGCCGATGTCGCATCTGCCGCAAACCTAATTCTACTAATGCTCTATTTTCACCCACTAGAGGCATGACATCCGCCAAAAGGCTTATCGCAACTAACTGTAACCACCCCTCCAGCCATGCCTCAGGCAACCCATAACGCAGGATATAAGCCTGTAAAACCTTGAAAACAACACCCGCAGCAGATAAAAAGCGATTGGGATAAGAAGAATCTGGTCTCTGCGGATTGATAAATGCTTTCGCAGGTGGATAAGGGTCCTCCCCTACTGCATGATGATCTAAGATTAGGATAGGAATACCTCTGCGATGAAGCTCTTTAAGTTTTTCCCCCTCTTTTGTGCCACAGTCAGCCGCAATAAACAAGCCATACCCACCTTGTATAGCTTTTCTTATGGCAGCATCTGATACACCATATCCCTCAGTAAATCGGTTAGGAATATGAAGATGATAACGGGCATGTCCTACCCTTGTAAGAAAATCTCCTAAAAGTGCTGCCGCGGTGGTACCATCTACATCATAGTCTGTTACGATATAGATAGGTATGTGATCCCGAATAGCCTCATGAAGACAAGCAAGCGCCGCCTCTATATCGGGCAAGTAAAAGGGGTTCTCCAATACTTCCCAAGTCGGATGAAGATAAGCTTTTAGTTGAGCTTCTGATCTAATCCCCCGTTTGAAGAGAGCCTCTCCTACTGGAGAAGGTATGTCCTCTCGCAAAAAGGGAGAAAGTGAAGTAGAGGGCTCGTAGTACCAATCAGCAGTAATTCCCTTGAGTAAGGGCATGCCGAGTAACTATTATCTTCCAGAGAGAGTATACCGAAACCCTATAACGAGAATGTCATCCGTCTGTTCGTTATCACCTTTCCATTCTCGCAGTTTCTGCTCTAGGATACTTTGTTGTTTATTCAAGGGTAGAGTATGTATTTCATCCAGAATTTCATAAAACCTACGAGTACCTAAACGAGGCTTATTTGCACCCTCTTGGTCTATATATCCATCAGAGAAAAGATAGAACATGCTCCCCTGTTCAGGGACAAGACGATGACTGCGAAAAGGCACGTCCTTGAAAAGCTCAGGATCATCTGCAATGGCACGTGGCGTGGGGGGAATCTCTTGCCTTTGCAGACCAGCAGGATAATATACAAGTGGGCGTTTAGCACCAGCTACATACACTTCCCTCGCCTGAAGGTCTATCTGTACAAGAACCATCTCCGCACCATCTTGTATCACTTCTCCTTGAGCCTGTTTCTGCAGCTTTTCTCTCACTTGCGCGTCTACTACCTGCAGGATGGCTGCTGGGTCTGTAACATTCATTTCATTCACTGCATAGCTCAAAGCATTGCTAACTAGTACGCTCATGAATGCTCCTGGAACCCCATGCCCCGTGCAATCCACCGCCGCTAAATAAATATAATGCCCACCTTTCTCCGCGAACCAGTAAAAATCCCCACTTACAACCGCCTTAGGAAGATAAAGAATAAAAATTTCCGGGAGATAATACCGAATAAGCTCAAAACTAGGAAGAAGAGCGCGTTGAATACGACGAGCATAATGAATACTATCCTCCAGTTCCTTCTTTTGTTCTAGAATAGTATGATATAATGCCGCATTTTCTAGAGATATAGCTAACTGGCTGGTAAGAGTCTGGAGAGTATTTTGTATCTCTCGCTGCTCTCGTAGAAGGTCTATCGCCTCACTTCGTTCTAGTACCACATATCCTAGCTCTCTAGCACCTTGTTGCAGACGGACAGGAGCCACCAGAAGATTATTCGCTTCCTCTAACATAGCAGTCTCTATGGCCTGCTGGACCTCTGCACGGATCTGATTAGCTTTCTCCATATTTAGGCGAGGGTCTAAAAGTTGAACTTGGACCTTTCTCGCATAGTTACTTAGCACACTGGCTATACCATGAATCTGAATGCCTTGCTGAGGATAGTCTATGGCGATTTTCGCTGTAGAGAATCCGACTGTATCAGCCAAACTTTCAAAGTACTTCTCTATAAGCCGATTGATTTCTCGCTCACCGGAGAGTTTTTGCGTAAGAGTATTTATATCACGAAGTAGTCGGGTATAGAGCTGAAGGCGCACCTTTTGAAGGTAAGCCTCGGCCGCCTCTTCCACTGTGAGCATGAGATCATCTTCACGCCAGGGCTTCATTACGTACCGATAGAGACGGGCATGATTTATAGCATTTCTCACAGCATCTAACGTGGCTTGGCCGGTCAACAGAATCTTATAAGCCTCAGGTATCCGTTTATGCGCAGCAATCAAAAACTCGTCACCCTTTAGCCCCGGCATGAGCTGGTCAGAAATAATTACAGCAATCTCCTGTCCTGCACTTTGGAGCTCTTCTATAAGTTCCAACGCTTCTTCTCCGCCCTGGGCTACCTCACAATCAAACCGATCACCCAAGCGGTTTATCACTTGCTCCTGAAGGCTATCTAAAATGATTTTCTCGTCATCTACACAGAGAACAACAGGTTTAGTGAAAGCCATAAGCTCTTACTTCAAACCTAACTTCCTAAGAGCGTTATTGACATAGTTGATAAGGTCTTCCTCGCGCCAAGGTTTCCGAATGTAAGCATAGAGATTGGCATTTTGAAAAGCATTTTCTACGGCTTCTGGATCCGCTTGCCCTGTAAGCATAATAGTTACAGTCTCAGGGTATTTCTGGTGAAGCTCTATAAGGAAAGTGTCCCCTTTCACTCTGGGCATGAGCCAGTCAGATATGACTAGTACCATCTCATAC
>JANXCJ010000057.1 GCA_025060275.1 Bacteroidia bacterium
GATAAAGGCCTACCTACATAAGCTTTTCCCTGGCAAATCACAAGAGGTATTAGAGGAATTTTTAGCAGAGGGACGGCTGGAAGTCCTTCCTGACCTAAGGATGCGTTGGCGAGGCTAACATGCCTTGAACTGTATGTAGGGTTCAGTCCGCAAGCATAGGATGGTGCCTTAGAGTGAGCCTCTGGATATTTTTGAGGTATGACCCTGCAGCTTTTATCCCTTTGGCTACAATTTAGTATACCCACTCTTCAAGAGCTTCCCCCCACGCAGCTCTTATGTAGCCCGAGCAGACTTTAACATGGTCATAATAATGTAGACCTAACTTTTTTCCGGGGGAATACTACATAGCATTTCGTACAGCGCCGACCCATTTCCCCTCCCGGAAGGCAGAGATACGAATCATGTGCTCTAAAGACCTACAGAAATGGTTTTGCGATACGAGCTTCTGTGTGGGACGAGATGTAAGGGAGCCCCGCTGGCTCATCTGGAAGGATAGTTTATACCTGTATTTTTTCATAGGTTCTAAGCGTAGCTGGAGATTTGATTCTAAAGGGATCGTCGGTATGGTAAAAGTGATGGAGGGGCGCTGGGATACTTTCCATGTTGGCTGGGTAGGGTGAGTACCCTAGCGAGCCCGAGCCTTAGATAGTAATGCATATTTGTCTGTGTATTGGGGAAGGGGTCTATATGGGCTACACCATTATGCCCAGGTTCGCTTGCTTCGCAGTGTAGACGGTAGAAAGTGGTATCCTATTACTAAGTCTCCTCAACTTTCTCTACCCCATGCAACCGAAACCGATTTCTGGATAGAGCCGGATGGATGGCTTTGGGCTATCACACGCGCAGAAGGGTATGGAAGTTATCTATCGTATGCTTCCCGTGGATGCGCAAAAGAGTTGTCCGCTTGTGCAAGCGGCGTATGGAAGTTATCTATCGTATGCTTCCCGTCCTGAGTCCACTTGGTATTCAGTTTCTCTAAGACATAAGTATGACAGCCCCTTACTATTCAAAGCTCCTGATGGACTGTACCTAATTGCCCGCCGGCATCTCCCCGGAGAGGCAGATAGAGCACCTCGTTTTTTGCCTGCTTTCCTACAGCGCTACTACAATCTTCTTCTCTATTCTCTAAGCAGGAAGCGTACAGCTCTTTAAGAATTGATACTCTCCGCCGCCACATACGATGGATACAAGACTTGCCAGGCTGGGGGGGATACAGCCTTCCCCGCAATCTATCCAGAGAAAGGAGAAGAATTTGTCTTTATGAACTACACTACACCCCTCTCCAAAAGAGATAGATGGTGGAGCCATGAGCAGCTTGGTTCTACAGTCCTTTATGTTGCACGCTTACGCTGGGAGAGAAAATAAAACTACCTAAAAATAACGCGCGGGAAAAGGCGAACACATCGCCAACGATCCCAAGAACTACCGATCACTTCTAAGAAGAGGAATATTTACAACACCCTCATCCACGATTAGAGAAAGTATATAAACTCCCGGGGGCAGTGGTGAAAGCTGCCATAGCAAAGTCATTTCTTTTGAAGTAGGGACATACCGCTCAATTTCCCTTCCTAATCCATCATAGAGTATAGCTTGCTTCACTTTATGAGAAGGAGCGAGAAATAGATATTCTGAGAAAGGGTTAGGACCTACAAAGAGGTAAGAGGCAGAAGGAGCTGCATAGCGAAATCCCCAGTAAGGTGTAAGCGTATCAGGGTCTACTTCTAAGCGAAGAACGGGTTCAGAAAAAGCATACTGCACGGAAGGTACCATAAGGTCTAACTCAATACCTTGCGTATCCTGAGAAGCCAAGATAGCTCGTCCTTCCACTCGTATGGGGTAGGGCTGAAGCGGAATGTATTGCCCGCTTCTTACATTTTCCCAGATAAAGGAAGCTCTCGGATAGCCCGGAGAATATATCCAGCTATCCAAGAAAGCTGCGGTGATGGTAGCACCCCAGTAAGGCTTTACTTTTTCTGCAAAGTCCGCTGTAAGCGCAAAGCCCCCTCCCTGCGCTGTAAGGTAGTGGCGAAGAGCAGTCCAGAAAGCCTCCTCACCTAAGTAGTCTCGCAAGGTATGGAGAGCTAATGCCCCCTTGAGATAGGTAGTGGTATAGCGAAAAATCCTAAATATGTCAGTTGTATCTTCAACCCAAACAGTATAAATCGTATCGGTCCATGCCCGCAGAATAGCCCCCCTCAACCACACATTCCACCAGCTAGAACCCAAAGCTTCAAACACGCAGCCTCCCAAATAGGTAGCAAAGCTTTCATTGAGCCATATGTCATGCCAGCTACCACAAGTAACCCAATCTCCAAACCACTGGTGAGCGAGCTCGTGCGCCCATAACTCCAAAGAATAGCTCCCGAAGAAAGTTATTGTCTGGTGCTCCATCCCGCCTCTCCATCCAATCTGCACTTGCTGATAATCTTCCGAAGCAAAGGGATAAGGGCCTACTTTGTTCTCTATCCAGGTAAAGTAGGGAAGGAATTGGAGAGAGAGCTGTCGCGCTATTCCCGTATCCTGCGGAAAGACATAGTTCCTAAGCACAAAAGAACTTGCAGGGGTCTGCACAGGTATTTCCTGAACTACATAATTAGAGACGGCAAAAGCTATGAGATAGACAGCAATAGGATATCTGTGCTGGAAGTGCCTCCATCTCCAGCCCTCTGTATCAACGCTATCGGCTAAGAGGCGTCCATTAGCTACCCCTATCAGTGTGTCAGGCGTGCGTAAAGTGATGTCTAAAGAGTCTACTTTATCTGATAATCCATCCCTGCAAAAAAGCCAGTCAGGCGCGCCATAAGGTTGAGAAAGCGTCCATAGACACCATCCCGTAGCATGTGCCTTCAACTCATATGACCCAAAGCCCGAGCTGCGCGGAACGCCTTGGTATTTCACTCGTATCCAGCCAGCCATACCCTGTAGTGTAGAGGAAAAATAGACATATACTTTGCGATTGAGCGTATCATGCCAGAAGGTATCCAAAGGATGAGAGGCTTCTAAAGCTTGAATACTAAGCCCTGCTCCTAAGTCCCATACAAGCAGAGCGCTATTCTCTCCCTTGAAGTGCCACTCTACCTGCGCCTGCAAAACAGGAGAGGGAGGTGCGACTTGGAAGAAAAGCTTTCCCCAAAAGATGTCAGGGGCAGCTTTGAGAAAGGCTCCTAAGCTCAGAAGCCCAATTATGCCTTCTCTCTTGCTTATCATAAAAACTTTCATAACTTACAAAAAAGTCTCCCAAGAAAGCCCAACTACTCCCTCCCAAGCACAAGGCATTTGCGTAAATTTGTAGAGTGAAACGTATTTTGGCCATAGACTATGGGCAAAAGCGCACAGGATTAGCATGGACAGACAAAGAGCAAAAAGTACCCCTCCCCCTTGAAACTATTGATACAGCTAAGATATGGGAACGCCTTCCACACCTAATCCCAGAAGTAGAATTAGTAATAGTAGGGTATCCTCGCCGCTTAGATGGGAGACCTACCGATATGACTGGCCCTGTAGGAAACTTTGTGAGGCTATTTAGACAGCGCTTTCCCGCAATACCTTTGCAGCTCGTGGAGGAAAGACTAAGCACTCAGGCAGCCCTTCATTACATTCAGGCACTCCCCCAAGCCCTTAGAAGGGATAAAGGAATACAAGATCAAATAGCAGCAGCTGTTTTACTAGATACCTATCTCATAAGGACACGAAGATGATTCGTCCTATTGTTCTGTATGGTTCTCCCATTCTGCGTCAAAAGGCAATTGCTATAAACAGAGAGTCGGACTACTTGCCTGAACTTATTCAAGACTTGTGGGATACGATGTATAACGCAGAAGGCGTGGGCTTAGCAGCTCCTCAGATAGGCGTGTCACGACAGATATTCGTTATAGATGCTCGAGCTCTTCAACCCCCTGAAGAGCCTCCCTTCAAGGGAGTATTTATCAATCCAAGAATTCTTCAGAGAGCCTCTATATGGACTACCCATGAAGAGGGGTGTCTAAGTATCCCCGGAATACGGGAGGAGATAGCTCGTCCAGAAAACATAGAAATAGAGTATTACGATGAAAATTTCCAGCTCCAAAGGTCAACCTTTAGTGGAATTGTAGCCCGCATTATTCAGCATGAATATGATCATCTAATAGGTCGCTTATTTGTAGATTACCTTTCGCCTCTCAAACGCCAGCTTTTGCGCAAGCGACTACGCAGCGTATCCAACGGTAAAGTAGAAGCGCATTATCCGACCACCTATGTTTAGTGAACCTGATCCTGCCTATATCTATTTAGTCCTGATTGTATCGGGTATCACTCTTCTCCTGGCCGTATTAGCACTCCCAGCCAATAGAAACTGGACGTGGTTTTGGAGTGTCTTTAGCATTCCTTGGGCAGCTGAGGCCTTTAAGTTAGGGGAAGTAGGCATTACCCTTACTCTTCCCACTGATCTTATAGCCGGTGTGATAGGTCTAGCAGGCCTAGTTTATCTAAGCTTTCGGCTAGACAAGATTGCTTTGCTGTGGCAGAGTCGCATATTTCGTTGGAGTGTATTTCTCTTTTTATGGATGGGTATAGTAGCCGTGCTATTTTCTGAAAATAAGCTGGTGTCAATAAAGTTTTGGCTCAGTCAAGGGGCTTACTGGGTGACTTTTGGCTTAGGAGCGTCTTTGTGGGTTTCAGAGCAGAGAATGCAAGAGCCTCTCTGGTTCTACAGATGGGCAGTATTACCAGCGGCTTTCATAGTATTAGCTATCTGTGTTGGGCGTCATTTAGCTTTAGGAGGCGTAAAAGAAGCAATAGATAAGGTTCTATCACCCTTCATGCGCGAGCACACTGTGTATGGAGCTTATGCAGCGTGGTTTTTCATTGCTTCGTTTCTGCTCCTTCTATACAAGCCTTCTATTTTAGGTGGAGCTATTCTTATCGTAAGTGGTTCGGCCTTACTTCTAAGCTATAGCCGAGGAGCATGGCTCAGTGGTATAGGCGCTCTAGGATTATATGGGCTTATTTACTTATATCGCTGGCTTCCCCCTATTGTTCGCCTTATAGGAGTAGGAGCATTGAGTGTTTCTACTCTATTTGCTATGCTCTTGTTTTTTGACTACAACCCTAATATGTTAGAGCTATATGCCTATCAGAGTGGTGGTGAAGTGGGGAAACATTTAGCCTCCAGCTTTGACCTTCGCCGAAATGTGTCAAATCTAGAGCGAATAAATCGCTGGTTTGCAGCTCTCCAAATGATAGAAGAACGTCCCTGGGTGGGTTTTGGGCCTAATACTTTCATGGAGGAGTATTCAGCTTACCAGCGAAGCTTTACACGCACGATCATCAGCGTTGAGCTTGGAGAGGTAGGAGGCGCTCATAGCGAGTACCTTACTGCCGCAAGCGAAATGGGGATTCCAGGCCTACTACTCCTCTTAGGCGTATATCTTTCCACTTTATTTGTAGGTTTGCGCGGCTTTATCTATGCTCCTACCCTGGAGAGAAGATTTACCTATGCATTACTTCTTTTCCCCCTTTTGTCTTATTACCTGCACGGCATTATCAATAATTTTATGGATCATGGGCATATGGCCGCACTGGTTTATTTACACTGGGGCATCCTTACTAAGTTGGATCAAAAAATCTCTAATACTTCCGATGCGACAAGTTCCTAACATTCTATCCCCCCTACTCTGGACTTTTTTACTGGGAAGCGCCTGCCAGTCTCAGCCCTCTGTTTTTACGGGAGAAATCCGAGGATTTAATCGCGATTCGCTATACCTCTTCCGCTGGGAGAGCGCCCGATGGGAACGAATAGCCGCTACAAAGGTAGAGGCAGGGCGATTCGCTTTCAAAACCAAAATCCCTGCAGGGATATATCTATGGGGTATCTCGCCCCAAGAAGGAGACATAATCTGGCTAGAAGAAAAGGAATCATCTCACATACAGGGAGATGCTTATAACCTATTCCAACACTATACGTATGAAAAAGGGCTTACTAACCAGTCTCTTCTAAACCTTAGGCGTACAGCCTCATCGTTATATCAGTTACTTTCTCAAACTCCCCAAGACCCTGCCCTCCAATCCCGCTTAGATAGCCTCCTCAAAAGCGCAGAAAAAAGTCCTTATCCTATCGTGCGCCTTTATGGAAGGTTGCTCAGACCTGTTCCTCCTCTGAATTACCAGATAAGCCCCCCTCGGAGTACCTGGGAAACTCTTGTCAATAATTTCTGGAAAGAGGTCCCTCTTACTGACCCTTACCTCCCGCAGTTACCCGAAGTTTTTAGTCGTTTTCAGGCTTTCTGGCAGAATGCTCTCTCCTTCATTATAGAAGATTCTCTTCTCACATACGCAGCAGGGTGGGTGAATACACTGAGTATCCCCCTTCAGCAGAATGCTTGGCTTGCTTTAGTAGATATAGCTCAGCGCTACCAACGCACGGATGTAATGCTTTCAGCAGCAGAGGCTTTTCTCAAAGTCGCCCCAAATGATCCAAAAAAACCCCAGTTAGAAAGTTTCATAAAAGCGGAGGGCGCTCTACGCAAAGGGCAGCCCGCACCTGACATTGCTCTACCTGATCCGGAAGGAAAGATTCGCCGCCTCTCGGAGCTTCGGGGGAAATGGGTACTCATAGACTTTTGGGCTAGCTGGTGTCGCCCTTGCCGCATGGAAAATCCTACCGTAGTGCGCCTTTATGAGAAATATCACTCTCAGGGCTTTGAAATTTTCGGGGTAAGCTTAGATTATAATAAAGAGGCATGGATAAACGCTATCCAAACTGATAAGCTCAATTGGATTCATGTGAGCGACCTTAAGGGCTGGCAGAGTGCAGGTGCGCAGCTCTATAGGGTATCAGGGATACCTTTTACTGTACTGGTAGACCCAGAAGGACGAATCGCCGCTAAGGGCTTGCGAGGTGCCTCTTTAGAGCAGCGACTAAAGGAGATTTTCCCTTGACTCGCGCCGGCTTCGTAGCACTTATAGGCGCCCCTAATGCAGGTAAATCTACCTTATTCAATCGTCTTGTGGGTGAGAAGCTCGCAGCTGTTACTCCTAAACCCCAAACTACGCGTTTTACCCTTCAAGGCATACTTACATGCGAAAAGACGCAATATGTTTTCGTAGATACACCCGGCTGGATAGCTTCCCCACGCAACCGCTGGCATCATATACTCACACAGCAAAGCTTATCGGCAGCTAAAGATGCGGATATTCAACTATGGGTTTATTCTCATTATACTTCCCCTTCTGAAGTTCCTCAAGAAGTTGTAGATTTTCTGCGAAAAGCTCCCTGCTTATGTGTGGGACTCACCTACCTTGACATTCTTACTCCCCACGAAAGAGAAAAGAGGCTAAATACCCTTCTTGAAGACCTGAATTCATATCCTATCCGCTGGTATGGAGATATATCCATGGACAGACCTTTAGAACCCCTATTAGAGAGCCTGGCCTCTCTCCTTCCAGCGAGCCCTTTCCTTTACCCATCAGGTCAACTTACCCCCCTCCCTGTGCGATTTTTCGTAGCAGAAATTATACGAGAAAAGGTGTATGAACACCTTCATGAGGAAATTCCCTATGGTACAGAGGTAGAGATAACCCTCTACCGAGAAACACCAGAGAAAGACTATATTGTAGCTACTTTACATGTAGAAAAAGCCTCTCAAAAACCTATCGCTGTCGGGAAAAAGGGGCAAATGATAAAGAAAATTGGCTCTGCGGCTCGCCAGGCCATAGAAGCATGGCTAAACAAACGAGTTTACTTGGAGCTCCATGTAAAGGTTAGCTCTAAATGGCGTCAATCCCCCTTGTACCTCAAAAGTTTAGGCTACAGGAATTTGTAAATTTGCGCATGTTATGAACTCTCCAGAAAAATTCGGTAAAAAGAAGCGCACATTAGTCATCGTAGATGGAGATGCCTTACGCGAAGGAAGGAGGTATGATTTTTCCTTTTTGGAGAAGGAGAAACGGTTAGAGGTGTGGTTCTTTTTCCGAGAACGGATTAATAATTCTTTTCGCTTGCGTAAGGATTTCTCCGCACATAACATTGTAACGCCTCGTTATGAAGAGGATACCCACCTGTATTTACTCAAACGGGTATGTTTTGAATTAGGGCGTCGCAGAGAGCGCTACAAAAAGGTACTTCTGATAGGGGGGCATCATCCGATTTGGGAAAGCTTAGTGCAATTCTTACGCGAGAGAGATTTTACTTGTACCCACATATTAGCAGATGATTATAGTGCAGAAACTGAAGCACCAGCCCCGACAAAACCCCAAGAGGAAAGGGGCCTTACTTCACAAGCTTTCAAGCAGCCACCTGTGCCTACTCCACCTACTCCAGTAAAACCCCCACAGAAAAAGCCCCCTACTCCTGCTGAAAAAAACAAAACCGTAGCTAAGCCACAACCTAAGGTTCCCCCCTCTCCTCCCCCTAAGTCCAAGGCCCCCGCTCCTAAGCCCTCCAAACCCAAGCCACAGGAAGCTAAAAAAAGAGACATATACGCTATTGTAGCCGGCTTACTCAAGAAACTCCCGGCTGGAACTCCCGTAGAACGCGATGCTCTTATCAAGCTTCTGCATGAGGAGGGAATTATAGTAAGAAGGGATATCCCCGGTCAGAGCCTAAAAGTCTTTCTAGAGAGAATGGCTAAGCTGGGACACATACAACTCCAAGAGGGTAAAATCCTTGTACCTGCATAGGCCATGAGCTATGGCCTATTGAAGGGAAAGTGGGGCCTTATCACAGGTGCTTTAGATGAGCGCTCTATTGCATGGCATGTAGCTTATAGGGCATATGAAGAAGGCGCCCGGCTGATCATGACAAATGCTCCCGTTGCACTACGCTTAGGAAAACCAAAAGAACTGGCGGAAAAAGTGGCTGCCCCTCTCATTCCTGCAGACCTCACTCAAATAGCCGACATAGAAAAACTATACGAAGAGGCTCTCCGACATGCAGGAAGACCTTTGGACTTCGTTCTCCACTCCATAGGAATGTCTCCCAATGTGCGAAAAGGCAAGCTGTATCCTGAAATAGATTACGAGTACTACGCTAAGACTCTGGATGTCTCCGCTATTTCCTTCCATAAGCTACTCCAGATAGGACGCGCAAAAGGCGCCTTTGCACGGGGAGCTTCCATTGTAGCCCTAAGCTATATCGCTGCACAGAGGGTTTTCCCACGCTACGGCGACATGTCGGATGCAAAAGCCCTTTTAGAATCTATCGGTCGCATGTTCGGCTACTTTTTAGGTAAAGAGTTAAGTATTCGTGTGAATATCGTATCTCAATCCCCTACGCCTACTACCGCGGGAACTGGCATACAGGGATTTGATAAAATGTTTGCTTATGCAGACAGAATGAGTCCCTTGGGAAACGCTTCAGCAGAAGCATGTGCAGATTTCATTATAGTTCTTTTCTCAGACCTTAGTAGGGGCATCACGATGCAGACAATTTATCATGATGGAGGTTTTTCCAGCATGGGCATTGAAGAGACACTTCTGTGAAGGCACAGGATTTTTGGGCTATCTCTCCCTTAGAGGGAAGGTATGCCCACTATGTAGAAGACTTACGCCCTCTCCTGAGTGAGGCGGCTTTTTTCTTTTATCGGTTAGAAGTAGAGCTCGCATACTTTCAAGCTCTCGTAGAATTGCCTTTGCCCCCCCTCCGAGGCTTCCCCCTGGAATGGTTGGAAAAGCTGAAGCAAGCCTATCAGCCCTTTACCAAGGAAGTATTGGAGGAAATTCGGACAATAGAAAATCGCACCAGGCATGACGTCAAAGCCATAGAGTACTTTCTCCGAGAGAAATGGGCATCTATGCTGCCTGAAGAGTGGCATAAGGCTCTGGCTTTTATTCATTTTGGACTAACTTCCCAAGATATAAACAATACGGCTCAAGCCCTCATGCTGAGAGATGCTGTAAAAAAGGTGTATATTCCTGCTGTAGAGAAGCTCATTTCAACCCTACATAGACTTGCCTACGAGTGGCGTGCCATTCCAATGCTAAGTTTTACCCATGGGCAGCCAGCTTCGCCTACCACCTTAGGAAAGGAATTGTATGTATTTGTCGTACGCCTAAAAGCAGAACTGTCCCTTCTGGATGAGCTACCCTACTGGACTAAGATGGGGGGCGCCGTAGGAAATCTCAATGCTCACCGCCTTGCCTTTCCTGAGATAGATTGGATTAGATTCTTTGATGATTTTGCTGAGCGATTAGGCCTACAACGCTTCTCTATCACCACTCAAATAGCCCCCTATGAAAGGTGGGCAGAAGTATGGGATTGTATGCGTCGCCTTCAAGCGGTACTTATAGACCTTGCTCAAGACATTTGGCTCTATGCTCATAGAGGCTATTTACATATCCAGCGTAGTGCAGGTCAGATAGGCTCTTCTACGATGCCTCATAAATCTAACCCCATTCTCTTTGAATTAGCTGAGGGGAACCTCCGCCTATCTAATGCTCTCTGGAGCTTTTTCACAGAGAAGCTACCTATTTCTCGCCTCCAAAGAGACCTGAGTGACTCTACCATCCTGAGAAACCTTGGGGTAGCTATTGGACATGGGCTAATCGGTATAAAAGCTATTAGAGAGGGGCTAACAGAGGTTTCCTGCGCCCCTACCTTCCTGCAGGCAGACCTTATAGAACATCCAGAAGTATTAGCAGAAGCGGAGCAGATTCTTCGGCGCAAAGACGGAGAAATAAATGCCTATGAAGCAGTCCTTGAAGAATTGGAAGTAGGTTGCTTCTCGTCTTCTGTCAGACCGGAAGATTATGTGGGATATGCTCCAGAAAGTGTGCCACCTCCTCAGAGTTGAAGATCAATACGCTTACGCAGAGCCCTGTAAAGCTCCTTTTTAGAGAGGTCTCCTTCTTTTTCATAAGCCTGTTCTAAATGCTCTATGAGACGAAGAATAATATAAGGCGGAGAGAGGGGCGGATAGTGCGCTAAATTGTCTGAAATATTTACTCGCCGAAGCACTTCACGAAGCTGGGCAGGCAGCAGAAAAAGCCCCTTTTGATAGGGGTCTAAGTAAAAATGCACTGCCCCATCAAAGTACCGAATAAGATAACGATTACCAACAGCAATCAAAGAAACCTCCATGCTTAACTCAGATGCTATCATGAAGTATATCACGCCCAGTGAAAAAGAATTCCCCCTTTTCGTCTCCAGCACTTCGTGGATGAAAAAGTAGCGTGAAGCATAGGGACGCGTATGTTCAGGCTGGAAACGCTCCTGAATAAAAAGATGACGATTTAGGGCAAGGAGCTTCTCAAATGGATCGCCCCCCGCAGGTAGAGCAAGCCAAGTAGTATGGATAAGCCTCCGATAAGCATTCGTGTAACGTGCAGTATCCAGAGAGGGATAACGAAGCTGTGCTACATACATCAGAGCCGGAAAAAGAGGCTGCTGAGGATTGAGTCGCCATTCATAAAGGGCTTGCCCCACTGTATCTAGTTGTATCTGCTCCAGTAACTCTTCTATTCTCCGCTGGGTCACCGGGTCCTCCGTATGAAGCCAGTGCTGCTCCAAGAGAGGTATAGCTTCTCTCCCCACCTCTCGTAAAGCTGCCTCTA
>JANXCJ010000058.1 GCA_025060275.1 Bacteroidia bacterium
CCATAGTGCCTTTATTTCCGAGGCAAATGCAAAGACATTGTTTTGGAATGTATAATATAGAGGCTTCTTGCCCATGGGGTCCCTAGCCAAAAAAAAGACCTCCTCTACCCTATCATAAATACCAAAGGCAAACATCCCTCTTAGATGCTTCAGGCAATCTTTGCCCCACACCTGATAAGCATAAAGAAGTACCTCCGTATCAGAAGTCGTGCGAAAAACTATTCCTAATTTCTCCAACTTTGTACGAAGGCTTTGGAAGTTGTAAATTTCCCCATTGAACACGATAATATAACGCCCATCCGAAGAAAAAAAGGGCTGATGGCTCCGTGGGTCTAAATCTAAGATGCTCAGGCGAGCATGGGCTAAGGTTACTTGGCCTTCACTCCATACCCCTTGATAATCAGGGCCACGATGCCGAAGAAGTTGAACCATCTGCCTCCCAACTTTTTCTCCCCCTTCTCCCCAAAATCCAGCTATACCACACATTTAGTCATGCAGCTGAGTGTTCCATAGCCTGCCCAAAGTTAATCTTCTCCCGAATGTGCGCTGGCGGTCTGCCCGTAGCTTCATAATACACCCTTATTAGCAGCTCAGCTAATACCCCAATCAGCAAAAGTACTATTCCCACACTTATGAATAGTGCTGTGAAGATAGGTAGGGGGGTAGATACGAAGTCTTTTTGCCCTGTTAGTTTATAATAAACTGCCCACAAGAAGGATCCCACACCCAAAAGCATAGAAACTAAACCCACACCACCAAAAAACTGGATGGGGCGTTGTATGTACTTATCCAAGAAGATAATAAGCACTAAGTCTAAAAGCACCGAAACTATGCGCATCATGCCATAATTACTGCGCCCATATTTACGAGGAGAGTAAGAGACAGGTACCTCGGTTATTCTTCCTCCCTCCCACTTAGCATATATAGGGATGAAACGGTGCATTCGTCCATAAAGCCTGACAGGGGCTAAAATTTCTCTTCTATAAGCCTTTAGAGTACAACCGTAATCATGGAGATACACACCTGAAATCCAACTAATGAGGGCGTTCGCCGTGATGGAGGGGAGCCTACGGGTAAGCCATTGCCCCTCCCAGCGCTTCTTACGCCAGCCACTTACCACGTCGTAGCCTTCCTCCATCTTAGCGAGGAGTAGAGGAATATCAGCGGGGTCATTCTCCAAGTCAGAATCCATAAGTACGATAATATCCCCCTGTGCATGCTGAATTCCTATCTGGATAGCAGTGGTCTGCCCGTAGTTGCGCCTGAGACTGATTATGCGAAGCCAGGGTCGCCCTTCTGCTAACTCTCTCAGCACAGCTAAAGACCCATCCCTTGAGCCATCATCCACGAAAATTATCTCATACTCTTGATAATCTTGCAGAGATTTCTCTAATCTCTGTACAAGTTCAGGTAGGGATCGAGCTTCATTATAAACAGGAATAACAACAGAGAGCTGCATTTGGCAAATATATCTATTCTGGGAGGGGAGATTTCAAAAAGTCTGGCACATCTTTGCGAGCTCTTAGAGCTGCCATGCGACGCTCTGCTGTGAGCTGATCGCCCATTCTCTTTTCAAGTAAGGCAGCTTCTCGCATGAGCCTTGCCCATGTAGGAGGGGGAAAATTTCGCAGCGTAGCCATGAGGGTATCCATTCGGCCGAATGCTTGGCGAGCTTCTGTGTAATTACCCTCCTCTCTAAATGTCATACCTACCAGGGCATAACCTTGAACTGCTTCCATAGTAGGAAACCTTCCTACGATCAAGTAGCAAGGGGGCTTTGGACACGCCTTTTCATATTCTCTCAGCCAAGGAAGAACTACCTGACGAGCTTGAGCATACCGCTGTAGGTGATACAAAGCCTCAGCCCACATCCTACGAAAGAGAGGATTTTGAGGGAATTTCTCAGTGAGCCAACGGAGCCATTTTTCCGCTCTCAAGGGCTGATTTGCTTGATAAAGGCAAATATAACTGAGGAAATACGCAGCCTCAACGTGCGTATAGTTCGTCGTATCCTCTGCGCATTTTTCCAACCTTGCGAGTCCTCTTGTCTCATCCCCTGGCGGAAAAAAACTAAGGAAAGGACGAATAATAGGGTAATTCCTGGAAAAGTATCCTATGTAGTACTCGTAAAGGCCTAACTCAAACTGCATTTCAGGGTAGATTTCGGCATATTTTTGGAGCCCTTTCAAAAAGGATAAGAGCTCCTTAGCTTTCCATACAGCCGCTATCATTTGTCCGCGCACATACTGGTGGCGGACTGCTAACGCGGCGTTACCAAAGCCAATAAAATACTTCTCCAAGGGATGTTCCGCAGCATGCTCTAATAGTGAGTCAGTTTGCTTCACTGCTCTTTCCCAGAAGCTATCAAACCATGTGGTAGTGGGATCAATCTCTATCCGCCAAGAATAAGAGAGGGCACGCAGATAAGCAGTACCTACATAAGGTCCAAAATGAGTATCCAACTTGGCTAGTTTCTGCTCTGCATGGAAAAAGTCCAAATTATATATGTCTCGTAAGGCAGCTAATGCATACCTGCGGTATGAAGGCTGATAGGGAAGGGGTTGTGCTACAAGGGCTTGGAAGGCACACAGGGAGACCGCTGACCAATACCAAAAGGATCCCATTTCCATAAGCGCGTTTCTGGGCAGAGATTGAGATATACTGCTAAGATTACGATTAGCGCTAAAAGAAGGATAGCAGCTACAAGTAATTGCCATCGCCTAATGCGAAGGCGAAGCTCTAATGTCTCCTGGGCTAAGGCTTCCTGACGCTGGATATTGCGAAAAGCTACTTTCAGGCGCTCCCACACATGATCACCCTTCACTACATAGTCATATGCCCCATAAGTGAAAGTATCCGCAGCTGTTTGGATATCTTCCTGACCTGACAGCATTATGACATATGGAGGAGTATCGGGCGATTCGTGTTTGCGAAGCGCCTTTAAGAGCACTGTACCAGGCGTACTACCCACATGATAGTCTAAAAGAATATAGCGAGGGGTAGAACCCTTTTGTACGGCTTCCACTGCTGCCTCTACCGTAGGGAAGTGATGAAAGTCGTACTTTTCCCCATACCGAGCTCGTATGAGCTCCACCCACACCGAATCATCCTCTACGAGCCAGAGAGTGGGCTTCACGGCACAAAGATAGGGCTTAGTATTCTCTCTTTTACCTCCGTCCATATATTTGCTATAGATGAAGCAGCCGCAGAAAGCCCTCCTTATAGTGGAATCCCCCACAAAGGCTCAGACTATCCGCCGCCTTCTAAACGATGAAAAATACGAGGTGATAGCCTCAAACGGGCATATAAGAGACCTTCCTGAGAAAGAAAAAGGATTGAGTATCCAGAAAAGTGAAGAGGGATATACTTTTACTCCTAAGTATGTACTTCTTCCCGGCAAGGAGAAAATAGTCCAGCAAATTCAAGGAGAGCTAAAGAAGGCTAAAGAGGTATGGCTTGCTACGGACGAGGATAGAGAGGGAGAGGCAATAGCCTGGCACCTATGCCAAACACTAAACATAGACCCGCACCAATCGGTACGAATTACTTTTCATGAAATTACCCGCAAGGCACTCCTACACGCCCTAAAACACCCCCGTCCCATCAACCAGGATTTAGTAAATGCCCAGCAGGCTCGTAGAATCTTAGACCGAATCGTAGGTTATGAAATCTCGCCTTTGCTGTGGCGCGTATTCTCCCATGAGAGAAAGCAATCTGCTCTTTCTGCGGGACGAGTGCAATCAGTAGCACTCCGACTTATAGTGGAGAGAGAACGAGCCATAGCAAACTTTCATCCTACTGCCAAGCCCGCCGCAGAAGTACTCCTACAAACTCACCCTCCCTTCAAGGCTACCCTCATACAGCCTGAATTGGTCTCTCTCAGCCAGGCTCTCTCCCTTTTGGAAAAGCTCAGGGGAAAGTCGCTCAGAGTAGCAAAACTTGAAAAGAAACTGCGCCGCCGAGGCCCTCTACCCCCCTTCATTACTTCTACGCTTCAACAAGAAGCATTGAGACGCTTAGGCTTTTCTCTGCAACGCACTATGCGCGCTGCTCAGAACCTGTACGAAAAAGGGCTCATTACTTATATGAGGACTGACTCCACGCATTTAGCCCCAGAGGCCCTTGAGGCTATTCATGCGGCGATTCGTGGGAGGTATGGAGAGGAAGCTATACAATCTCGCAAATGGGAAGAAAAGAAAGTGCGTCACGCCCAGGAAGCCCACGAAGCCATCCGACCCACAGACCCATCCGTAGAAGAAGCCGGAGAATCTCCAGACGAGCAGAGGCTCTACAAGCTCATTTGGCAAAGAACTTTAGCTTGTCAAATGCAGGATGCCTTGTATGAGGAGACTCAGGTTATACTAACATCATCCTCCGCTGATATAGAGCCTCTCCAGTTTGAAGCAAAAGGACGAATCCTCACTCGCCCAGGCTTTCTCCAGCTATACGGTCATACCGAAGACCAGGAAGAGGAAGCGGACCTACCCCTTCTCCACATAGGACAGGAGCTCAGCTGGAAAGAAGTGCGCATTTGGGAAAAATTCTCTTCTCCTCCTCCACGCTACACAGAAGGCTCTTTAGTAAGAGAGCTAGAAGAGAGGGGCATAGGCAGGCCTTCCACGTACGCACCTATCTTAGAGACCCTCTTTAAAAGAGACTATATCAAGCGTGAGCAAGTACGCATGGACCGCCCTTCTTATCAGGAAATAATCCTGTACCCTTCAGGAAAGACAGAAAAAAATAGACACTTTCCTCCCCCAGAGCTCCAAAAGAACAAACTAGTGCCCACAGCATTAGGTATGCGAGTGGTAGATTTCCTCATAGCCCACTTCTCTGACATCATGGATTATGAATTCACGGCACGAGTAGAAGCAGAATTGGACCAGATAGCAGGGTCTGAGTTAGACTGGCAAACTATGCTCAGTAAATTCTATACGCACTTCACTGCAGAGCTCACACAGGCACAAAAGGCTAAGGACGGTTTCCAGCATCGCCTCATAGGATATGATCCCGTATCAGGAAAGCCTGTCTCCTTTCATACAGGAAGAAACGGGGTTTTCTTAGCCTTAGGAGAGAAAGGAGATCCTCTCTACCGTACCGTCTCTGTACCTACGAGCTTAGCTCCAGAGGCAATAACTCTGGAAAAAGCTTTATATCTTCTGTCTTTTCCACGCACCATAGGCACATATGAAGAATCCCCTATTACTCTTCACTACGGTCCTTATGGCTACTATATTAAACATAAGGAGAAAAACTATGCTCTCCTCACAGGAATGAGTCCTTTTTCCCTTTCTCTAGAAGAGGCTATCCAGATTATACAGGCAAAAAAAGAGTCAAGCCGGCAATCCCAGCTTATTAGGTCATTTCCTGAGGCACAGATAGAAATTTTGCAGGGACGCTTTGGTCCTTATATCAGATACCCTGGTGGTATATGCTCCCTTACTAAGGGAATAAACCCCCTCACGCTTACCGCTGAGGAATGTCAGAAGATCATCACCTCTCAACAGGCACGCAAAAGAAAGAAGCCTACCCCCTCTAAATCCCTGAAAAGAAAACGATAAGAATACTTCTTGCTCTCAGCTTAAGAGAGTTTGATAAGCGTCTGCTCTCAAGAGATGTTCCAACTCCGCCGGCTTCTCTATGCGCATGCGAATCATCCATCCTTCCTCATAGGGGGAGAGATTGACCTTCTCAGGGTGAGAATCTAGCAGGGAATTTTTCTCTAAAATGGTCCCTGTTACAGGCAAGTAAAGGTCTGCCACTGTCTTGACAGCCTCTACAGTCCCGAAGACAGCCCCTGCCTCCAGCCGCTGCCCCACAGTGGGAATATCCACAAATACAATATCTCCCAGTTGAGTCTGCGCAAAATCTGTGATTCCTACCAGTGCTTCATCTTGTCCAGTGAGTTTGAGCCATTCATGCTCACGAGTATAGTATAAATCTTCTGGAAATCTCATTAGGGACAAAGGTAAAGCATCCTACTTTTTAGGTAGAATGTATGCGATAGGGTATTCCTCCTGATAACTTTACCTCATTTTACTTTTGCTACAAGGTGGCAAAAACATTACTCCTATGCTTACTGCTCCTTAGTGCTATCTGGGCTCAGGTACCCTGCGATACTCTATACGAAATTAGGGGTTATGCAGACTGGTTGAAAGGTGAAGTGGAGCTTCCTTCAGTGAAAGTAAGAGTCCCAATTGACACCAGCGGGATGTTCCAGATAGGAGGGCTGTGTCCGGGAAAGTATCAACTAAGAGTATGGCACAGCGGACATGTAGTCATGGATACTTCGGTAAATGTACCCTCAGAGGATTTTCTCTTTCTACAAGGTAGTAGCATTATTCACTCAGTGGTGATAGAAGCCTTTAGAGTACGGCATATTTACACAGAATCTCTAACACGACTAAGCTGTCCAGAAGCTAGTATAGCTAAGTGTTTAGAGCATCTGCCAGGTATATTCCTAAGTCAAGCAGGGCCCCTGATACAAAAACCTATCTTAGAGGGCTTGCGAGGTACTCGTGTCGCTTACTGGCAAGCAGGGGTGCCACTGGGCTCTCAGCAGTGGGGGGAAGAACACGCACCTGAGATAGATCCCCTCAGCACCGAAGAGATAGAAGTGCATTTAGGACCTTCGCCTGTCCTACATGGCACGGAAGCAGTAGGAGGGACTATTGTCTGTCCTATGCCGCCTTTGTGTTGCCTTTCTCCCATTGAGGGGCGCTTTTTATGTAGTGGCTTGTATAATGGAAGGGGAGGGGTAATAGGGGCTCGTATTCAGGGCACTTATAAAGATTGGGGTTATCGCTTACAAGGCACTTTCCAGAAAATAGGTACCTTGCAAACTCCTTCCTATTTCCTCACAGGTACAGGAAGCCAACAGCTCCATGGGAGTGCTGCCTTTCAGCGACTATGGAGAAGGTGGCAATTAGGCTTATTCTATGCTCAGTATAATGCCAGTGTAGGAATATTTCAAGGCATGCAAGTAGGCAATCTAAGCGACCTCCAAAGAGCCTTTTCTGCTGATATGCCTGCTGTCTCCTCTGAGTTCTCTCATCGTCTCAGCCCTCCTTTCCAGCGTATAACACACGAGCTGACGATGCTTCACATTTCCTATCTCTTACCTAACGAAAATTTTCTAAAACTCACCATAGGACGCCAGTATAATCGCAGGCAAGAGCATGATGTAGTGGGTATCTATTCTGTTTATGGGATAGCTCTGGACCTTCAGCTCACCACACATTATATCTCCCTCGGCTACGAGACTCACAAACTAAAAACAGCCCTTTTTACGCAGATTCAGAGAAACTATTCCCAATATGCCTACTTCATTCCTTCTTACCGAAGGTATCAGGTAGGAGGATATGCTTTTTACAGCTGGAGAGGGTGGGAGGCAGGCGTAAGGTTAGAACCGCTCTTATACGACTTCTACAGAGGCGTTTTGAGCAAAGAAGGTCTATACCAGCCTTCAAAAAAGCATCGTTTTCCTGCAATGGGAGCAGAGCTGAATAGATATTGGAAACTTGCTATGAACTTCTCCATTCTAAGAGCTCAATTAGCCTTCCTTACTCGTGCGCCAAATCCTGCCGAGCTATATGCATATGGCTATCACCAAGCTAGAGGGGCATTTGAAATAGGGGCTAACCAGCTTTCTACTGAGCCTACGTTATGCCTTAGGAGCGTTTATCAGGCTGCTTCTGGGGAAATAATGTTGAGTGGCTATTACAGCTGGGCTTTCATATGGCAGCGATTAGGAGAGCCAATACTTTCACTGCGCGGTGCTTCTCTAAACCTTTTTTACGAGCAAGGACCTGCCTTGTGGTTTAGTATAGGGGCAAGAAAAAGTTACAAACTAAGTCTGAGAGCCGAGCTGGAAATCAAAGGAAGCTATGTATGGGGAAGCTGTAAAAGAGATGAGTGGCAGCCCCTGCCCCTCCTACCGCCTCTTCTTCTCTCACCTACCTTGAGATGGAAGGGCCAAACATGGCAAATAAACTTCTCCTGGCAGCATCACTTTAGGCAATTCCGCTATTCTACTGACACAGAGTATTTTCCTCCTCCAGCGGGTTATGGGCTTCTTTCTGCCGACTTACGCTATACGAAAGGGAGCTGGGTACTAATGCTGAGCGGAGAAAATCTCCTCAATCGGGCTTATCGAGCTTACCCAGACCTTTTGCGCTTTTATGCCCACCAAATCGGTAGGCAGATTAGACTGACTGTGGAATACTCTTTTAGAAGGTAGTTCTAACGAAAAAGTCCCTTCTATATTTGCAAGGGTGAAAAATGATTCCGAGAGAAAGGCTCGACGCCGCCGATGGTGGCGTGAGCTTCTCATCGCTTTAGGCATAATACTTTTTCTACGCACGTTCATCGTAGAAGCCTTCCTTATACCTACTAGCTCCATGGAGCGCACCCTCATGGCATGGGATTTAGTCTTTGTCAGTAAGTTACATTATGGCCCTCGCCTTCCTATGATTCCCCTCGCTATTCCCTTCATTCACAATCACATACCCTTTACAGGCATTCCCTCTTACTTAGACTGGATTGTACTGCCCTATGTCAGAATCCCAGGATTTAAGCCTATCCAGCGCAACGATATAATTGTATTTAACTATCCCGCCGACGATATTATGCCCAATACACCCGAACTGGGACCCGTTTACGTACCCAGTGTAAAAGAGAACTATGTCAAACGCTGTGTGGGTATTCCAGGAGATACAATTGAAATCAAGTGGGGTAACCTTTTTGTAAATGGACAACTATCTTACCATCCCCGCTATATTCAGGAACGATATAAAGCCATAACAAAACCTGGTGAGCATCTCCCCTATCGGACTCTCAAGCGTTTTGGTCTGCGTCCCCCAGGGAGCTCTAATGCAAACTGGATAATTCAGGATGAACGAACCTACATTCTGTACCTACCTCGCGAGGAGGCAAAGGCATTCAGAGAAGCATTAGCTTCCATTTTAGATACTTTCTATCGGCAGGTAGACTCAGCAGGAACTTACCTACCTCAGATGTATCCGCAGGATAGTAGCTTCCGCTGGAATTTAGATAACTGGGGCCCTTACTACCTTCCCCGTAAGGGCGACCGCATCTCTCTAAATGCCTATACCCTGAAACTCTACAGGCGCCTCATAGAAGCATACGAAGGCCACACAGTAGAAGTAGCTGGAGGACAAATCTATATAGATGGTCGACCGCAGACTACCTACACCTTTGAGCAGAACTATTACTTCGCCATGGGAGACAACCGATATAATTCGTTGGATGGACGCTTCTGGGGACCTGTGCCAGAAGATCACATCGTAGGCAAGCCTATCTTCGTCCTTCTATCCATAGAAAACTGGAAACCAAGATGGGATCGGTTTCTACGAGCCGTTCAATAGCTGAGATAGCAGGGTTATCTGAATGGGAATATGAACGAATCCTGAGTCTATTGGGCAGAGAGCCTACAGAAGTTGAGGTATGGCTTTTTGCAGCCCTATGGAGTGAGCACTGCAGTTACAAAAGCTCTCTGATCCATCTCCGGAAGCTCCCCCGAGAGGGTAAGCACACTCTACGAAAAGCAGGTGAGGAAAATGCTGGTCTCATAGACATCGGGCACGGCTGGGCTATTGCATTCAAGGTTGAGTCACACAATCATCCGAGCGCCGTAGCTCCCTATCATGGAGCAGCTACGGGAGTCGGCGGCATTCATAGAGACATTATGGCAGTAGGGGCACGACCTATAGCTGCCCTCAACTCTCTCCATTTCGGGCTGCCCGTAGAAGCCTCTACCTACCGAATCATAGAAGGGGTAGTAAGAGGAATTGGAGATTACGGAAATGCTTTTGGAGTACCTACTATCGGGGGAGAAACTTACTTCGCCCCAGAATATCAGGGGAAGCCTATTATCAACGCCCTTAGTTTAGGTCTGGTAAGAGTAGATAAAATCATAAGCGCCAAAGCAAAAGGGGTAGGGAATAAAGTTCTGTATTTAGGTGCAAATACAGGTCCTGACGGTATAGGGGGTGCTGCCTTTGCTTCAAGCGTACTGGAAGAAGAGAGCCGAGCCAACCTCCCAGCCATTCAGGTAGGAAGCCCTTTCCGAGAGAAGCTCCTCATGGAAGCATTAGAAGAAATGCAAGCTGAAGAATGTATTGTAGCCATGCAAGACATGGGAGCTGCTGGCTTAGCTAGCTCTACCGCAGAAATGGCTGCCAAAGGGCGAGTTGGTATGCGTGTAATTTTGGACAAGGTACCCTTGAGAGGAGGACTTTCCCAGCCCCACGAAATCCTTCTGTCCGAGTCTCAGGAAAGAATGCTTCTTATCGTGCCCCCAGAAAAAGCCGCCCGGGTCATGTCAATCGCCCAAAAGTGGGAGCTTCACTGTGAGGAGATTGGGGAAATCACTGACGATGGTATTTTAGAATACTGGTGGAAAGGAAAAAAAGTGGCTTCCCTATCACCACTATTCTTACTAGCAGGAGAAGGAGCCCCTACTTATGACTGGCCTCGCTATCCCCCTGCTTACCTTGCAGAGCTGAAAAAGTTCAGGGAGTCAGATATACCAGATATTACTACGGAGAAGGGTTTCCGACTAGTTCTTCATCAGCTCCTTCAGCATCCCAATCTATGCGATAAACGGTGGATTTATGAGCAGTATGACCGCATGGTCGGTGCATGCACGATGGGTACAGCGGGAGATATCTCCTATGCGGTGCCCTTACTTCGCTTGAATTTTGGAGACAAAGCTTTGGCACTGACCTTAGATTGTAACCCTTGGTGGGTAGAGGCTAACCCCCGCGTAGGCACCGCTTTAGCCGTAGCAGAAGCGGCTCGTCAAGTAGCCTGCACAGGTGCCATGCCTTTAGGTGTGACCAACTGCCTCAACTTTGGAAGCCCCCAAGACCCTCCTACCTACTGGCAATTTGTAGAGTCTATAGAAGGACTTCAAGAAGCCTGTGAGACATTGGAGCTACCAATAACAGGAGGAAACGTGAGCTTTTACAATCAAGATGAGAGGGGAGCTATTTTGCCTACCCCCGTGATAGGAGTAGTAGGAATCTTAGATAGAGCTTTAGAAAGAGCTGTACCCATGGCTTTACCCTCCCGGAAAGCTCTTAT
The DNA here is from genome assembly GCA_025060275.1 of Bacteroidia bacterium. Classification (GTDB taxonomy): domain Bacteria; phylum Bacteroidota; class Bacteroidia; order SpSt-205; family SpSt-205; genus SpSt-205. The sequence continues at coordinate 11,107 of JANXCJ010000058.1, forward strand.
TTACCTTATCGGTGATCGAGTAGCGCTCTTCTCCCCTTCTCTGGGGAGTAGTCACTATCTCCGAGATGTAGTGGGCGTGCGGTATTCCCCTCCACCCTACCTCTCCCTTGCTGCAGAGAAGGCTCTCATCAACCTAATGCCGCAACTAGCCTCAAAGGGAATGTTATTAGCCGCACAGGACGTGTCAGACGGGGGACTGCTCTTGGCTCTATTAGAGATGGCATTTGCGGGGAAGAGTGGACTCCAGCTAAGGCAACCCCCTAATGTACGCACAGATGCCTTCTGGTTCGGCGAAGATGGAGGGAGGATAATAGTCGCCGTCAGCGAGCAGTTTGCTAAATCATTAGAAGAAGAAGTGATAAAGGCGGGCTTAGCCTTTTACCGGCTTG
>JANXCJ010000059.1 GCA_025060275.1 Bacteroidia bacterium
TTCTTCGCTGGTATCTGGATTACGGTTATCAGCAGTTCTATAGAATTGGATTAGCTCGTCTATATGAACCGCTCCATGAACATGTACCCTGGAGCCGAGGCAAAGGCTGGATTAGCCTTTCTCCGGGAACTCTGAGAGCTTTTCGCGTTGTAGCAGAAGACTTTGGAGGAAATAAGGCGGAAGTGATGCTCACACTAAGAGGTGAAATTTCTCCGCCTACCCCTATTCCAAGGCGCCCTATGCTACCTAAGGCTCGTTGGAGCATAGAAGATGGGTATCTCTTAGCACAACTTCCTCTACGCACACCGAAGGGAGATACGGTTTCTCCTTACTCTCCCATGCGTCTAAGTGGAGTGATATTTGATACTTTATGGTCCCTGCAAGGGGAAGCTATTCCCACCTTTCTGCATGCATGTGTATTTCCGGGACATGAGACAGAGATAGTACTTATGCGAGGTTGCACACTTCGGATTTTTAGAGAGACCTTGCAAGAAACACTCTACTGTAAGTTTAAACCTGTTCAGGTACCCTGGGGCAAAGGTTTTCTGATAGGGGACCCTTTAGTAGCGGTGCGCTTTCCAGCTGAATTAATTTGGGATATACCGCCGGACTTAGGCTCTTCTACCAAAACCTATCCCATCTTTCGTCCCGCAAGTGGGGGAGCATGGTCCCCCATCATCGGAAGCCGCAGAAATGGGGAGAAATGGCACATTCCGGTACGCAATTGGGGAGAATATGGGCTCATGCGAGATACTTTTCCTCCCCGAATCAAACCTCTGCGCCCAGCCGGGCCTTATTATTTGGTACTAATAGAGGACTTAGGGAGCGGTGTTGATCCCTATACTCTGAAGGTAAGAGGTGAAAAAAGGTCCCTATTCCCTGAGTACTATGAACCACAACGGCTTCTATATCTGCCAAAACGGGAAGGACACCGCTTCTGGATCAAGGTTGCAGATAGGGTAGGTAACCATGTAACCAAAGAGGTAAGATTCTGAGAAGGCGGAAAAAAGAGAGCGACCCCAAAAGCCAGAACTACGAATAAGTGGCATAGCCTTTATTCAAAGCCTCTCTCTTATTCAGAAATTCTGGGTTTCTTGTCTGAAAAAGGCTCTTACCACTTGTATTTATAGGTTGCTCACGGGAATCTCACTTCTGTACCTTGTTTCCAGACTTAGGCTTTTGAACGGAGAAATTCATGGGCTGCCTACTGGGCAGGTAGCTCTTCTTAGGCATCCTCCTTTTAGAGTTCCACACTCTCACCTCCTCCCCAACCTTCGCTACGCAGAACTCTCCCTATATCTAACCTTGGATGATTTTACTCGCAGGTAAGCAGCATAGACTTGCCCCACTTTGTTATGTTCATGTCCTCTGGGATGCTACAAGTTCAATTCTATTCGTCCATACAAGCGTCTTCCTGGCATAGGATAGCCCTGTATAATCTGATAGGAAGCGTTGGCAAGATTTTCTATCCCTATTTCTAATCCATGTCTTTTATATATGTATCGCACGAGGCAACTGTGAAGTAAATATGCCTTCAGTATGGTATAAGAGGTAACCGCCAAACCGCTCAGACGCCAGCTTATATATTGACCCTGATAGGATAGAACCCACCTCTTCGGCTTGTACAGCAAGCCCCAACTCGCTGTATAAGGAGGAGTGTAAGGAAGTAACTCTCCTTGCGTAAAGGAGTAATCTCTGGCTATTAGATAGGTACCGCTTCCCCATACCTTCCAATCTCCTTTATCATAAACCCAGCGCCCTTCGGCACCTTGGCTTATCACATAACCTAAACTGTATGCTTGCCATCGCACAGGCGATAGAGGCACTGTAACAATACGATTGCGAGTTTGCACCATAAAAAGGGCCCCATAAAAGTTCCAGCCCTTTATACGCTTTTCTAAAAATAGCTGCAATTGAAGAGATGTTTCCGGGGGTAGAAAAGGATTTCCGTAGCCTACCCAGTACCGCTCCCATAAGCTTGGGAAACGCACGCCCCTAAGAAGCTCCATCCCTAAATATTTTATTCCTCCCCTTATCAAAAGCGAAAACTGCGGCGAGAAGCGGCTAAGGCTCGTTAGGCGTCCCTCTGCCCGAATATAGCCCTTACCAAGGTTGCGCTGCAGTGCCATTATAGAGGCAATTTCCGCTTGATGGAGCCGAGAAAGAGGTACAAAGCCTTTTCCCATGCGATTGCTCCACACCTGATCTACAGCGCCATATAAACTGACATATCCTTGCCAAAGCGAAGTAGGGGGACGCCACTCCCTAATGAGGTGGGCTTGAAGGCTATGAAGGTGGCTCCATCCCTGCATTCTTACTATGTCTATATGTTTGAGGTATTCTGCTGCGTGTTGGAGACGAAGTAGCAAGGGGCCTATATAAAATTCACCTGACTGAATTAACTGACTCTGAGAGAGAAACTCTGCAGGGCCTCCAACAACCCCTACAACAATAGGAGGTGGAACCTGTTGTCTGCCTTGGTAAGCCCAAAACGTATATTGTGTTCTTCTTTTCTTGTATGAAAAAGCACCTTGAACATACTGGTAAGAAGCGCTGTCTCTTCTTCCGACCACGGGTTCTGAGAAATCGTAGTTGTTCTCAACGGAGAGGGCTGCCGCCTGTATAAGCCAGGTAGGATTTTCATAGAGCGCATCAAGGGCTAATTCTCCGAAGCTACCCACCTGCACTGCCACTCGCCTTCTATAACTTTCAGGATACCACCTCAAGCTCAATATTCCTATTGCACCCGGGGACACAGCTAACTGACCACCCCCCGAGAAACATACTTCACGCAAGCCAGATAGGTAAAAAGGAGCTAAATTCACTATTCCTAATGTGGGCGCCCGCAGGGGCAGGTCTTGAAAAGAAACAGCAGTGAGTGGAGCGCCCATACCTCTTATGGATAGAGTCTTCAGACTGCCTTGACCCCCATAATCCCGCAAATACACTCCTTCTACCTGCGCCAGAAGCTGTACTATATGAGTCCCAGGTACATTCCAACCTGTATTATCTGCTTTCCACCGCTTAAGCCTCAGAGGCGCCTCTTCTACTATTTTGACAGAAGGAAAAAAGTACTCCCTACCCTGAAGAGAGTCTTTTTGAGCAGCCCCTTTACTAAGAAGCCAGATAAGGAGCCAAAACCAACGCCACAATGCCTGTTAGCTTTACGAGGATGTTCATGGAAGGACCTGAGGTGTCTTTGAGGGGGTCACCTACTGTATCCCCCGTAACAGCAGCTTTATGAGGCTCGGATTTCTTGTAGTAAGTCTGCCCCTCTATGGTGATACCTTTCTCAAAAGACTTTTTAGCATTATCCCATGCCCCTCCTGCATTACTCTGAAAGAGTCCCAAGAGCACACCTGTAACAGTTACGCCCGCCATATATCCCCCTAATACCTCTGCCCCAAATCCCAAGCCTACAGCAGCAGGGACCAATAACGCAAGTGCCCCTGGAGGTACCATTTGTCTGAGGGCAGCTTGAGTAGATATACTAACACATCGCTCATATGCAGGCTCAGCTTTTCCCTCCATCAGACCAGGAATCTCTCGGAATTGACGCCGAACCTCCTTGACCATATCCATGGCAGCGCGCCCTACAGCAGCTATGGCGAGTGAGGAAAAGAGAAAGGGTATCATCGCTCCTATCAAAAGTCCCGCAAGCACAGGGGCTTTGTATATGTTTATTCCCGGAATGTCAGCCACCCCCACATAGGCTGCAAATAGCGCAAGAGCAGTCAGAGCCGCCGAAGCGATAGCAAAACCTTTCCCCATAGCTGCCGTAGTGTTTCCCACAGCGTCTAAAATATCTGTCTTTCCTCGCACTTCCTCGGGCAATCCGCTCATTTCGGCGATTCCACCTGCATTATCTGCTATCGGACCAAAAGCATCAATAGTGAGTTGCATAGCCGTAGTGCTCATCATTCCTGTGGCTGCTATTGCCACTCCATACAGGCCTGCTAAAGCATAGGCTCCAATAATCCCGCTGGCCATCAGCAGGGCAGGCAAAGCCGTAGACTCCATTCCCACCGCTATGCCCCCTAGGATGTTTGTAGCGTGCCCAGTGAGAGAACGATGAACAATTGACGTCACAGGACGATGTCCCATTCCAGTATAGTATTCTGTTATCCAGCTCATTAGGGCTCCCACGACTAGTCCAATCCCAATAGCCCCAAAGACCGCTAAGGGCTGTACCTGGTGGCCCCTCAATTCCACACTGGAGGGAAGTATCCACTTTACCAGCCAATAGGAAGCTACTACCGTCATGAGAATGGTGCCCCAATTACCTATGTTTAGAGCATTTTGAACCTGCTGGGGGCCTCCCCCTTCTCGCACTCTGACAAAGAAGGTAGCTATTATTGAGAAAAAGAGACCAATCCCCGCTAAAGATAGAGGAAGGAGCACAGGTCCTAACCCCTTCGCACTTTGCACCATCTCACCTCCCAAGACCATCGTGGCAAGGATGGTAGCCACATATGAACCAAATAAATCAGCTCCCATTCCCGCAATATCCCCTACATTATCCCCAACATTATCAGCAATGACAGCAGGATTACGAGGATCATCCTCTGGGATGCCTGCCTCAATTTTACCCACAAGGTCTGCACCTACATCTGCGGCTTTGGTGTATATGCCACCTCCCACCCTGGCAAAGAGAGCTATACTTTCTGCCCCTAAGGAAAACCCTGTGATCACTTCTATTACGCGGGATGTTTCCCTACTTAGCGGGTCTCCGCCAGTAAAAATCCATAGAAAGACTATCAAGAGTCCCCCTAACCCTAAGACTGCCAAAGAAGCTACACCTATACCCATAACAGAACCTCCATGAAAGGCAATAGCAAATGCCCGCGTAAGAGAACTGCGAGCCGCGTTACAGGTCCGCACATTAGCCTTCGTTGCGATGTGCATTCCAATATACCCCGCTAAAGCCGAGGTAAAAGCCCCTACTAAAAAAGCTACAGCTATAAGAGGATGAGAAGAAGCACCTGATTGGGATTGAAGGGTGCCACTATACGCTAAAAGTGCTGCAACAATAAGTGCAAATACCCCCAATACACGCCATTCTGCTTTCAGAAAAGCCAGAGCCCCCCTCGCTATGTAACTAGCAATTTGCTGCATGCGAGGCTCCCCTGTCGGCTGAGCCAATATCCAGCGAATCCTCCATAGAAGAAATAGTAATCCTACTCCCCCTAATCCCAAAGGAAGCCATAAAAATGCATTCATACAGGGGGCAAATTTATTGGGTCGTAGTACTTCGTAGCTTACTCCGACCTCTACTGTATAGGAAATAGACTAATAAGCCTATTAGGGCCCAGATGCCAAATGCTATAAGGCTTTCTCTACGGGCTTGAATCATGAGAAAAATATTTATTGCCACACCTCCAAGGGAAACTACGGGCCATAGGGGCGCTTTATAGGGTCTCTCCAGCTCCGGGCGCTTGATGCGCAGAATAAATACGGACAGAGAGACGAGCGTAAAAGCAAGAAGAGTGCCCAGACTCGTAAGCTCAGAAACATTTACTATAGGTACAAACGTAGCTGTAAGGGACATAATAGCCCCTACAAGTAGAGTACTACGAAAAGGAGTTCTATAGCGAGGATGTATGTACCCAAAAATAGAATTCGGAAGAAGTCCATCTCGGGCCATCGCAAGGAATATTCGAGTCTGACCCAATAACATCACCATCATCACGGATATAAGACCCGCTACGGCAGCAAAGGTGATCAGATAAGTAGCCCAGCCCACTCCAGCTCCTGCAAAGGCAGAAGCCACAGGAGCTCGCTCATCCAGAGATTTGTAAGGTACCATCCCTGTAAGCACTAATGAAACTCCTATGTATAGGCAGGTAGTAATTAGTAAGGAAGCCACAATCGCAAAGGGCACATCTCTCCGTGGATTTATTGCTTCACCCGCCTGGGTCGAGACGGCATCAAAACCGATATAAGCAAAGAAGACAATCGTGGCCGCTGTAAATATTCCAGCCCATCCATAATGCACATTTCCTATCTCGTCTATTTCTGCCGGGGGTATAAATGGCTTCCAGTTTTGCGCATTTATAAAAAATAAGCCTGCCAAAATCACAAATAACACTGCCCCTACTTTGATAAACACAATGAGATTATTAGTAGAGGCAGTCTCTTTTATACCTCTTATAAGTATGCCCACAACTATCCAAGAGATAATAAAGCCGGGTATATTCGCTGAGAAGGAGGGGGGCTCAATACCTACCTCTCGGGCCTTTTTTATGGCTGTATAGGGGTCATTCAAGAGCCATTTAGGCACCTCAATGTTGAAAAGGTGAAGGAGTTTCTCAAAATATCCACTCCATGCCACGGCTACTGTCGTAGCCCCCATCATATATTCTAAAATGAGATTCCACCCAATAATCCATGCTATTATCTCGCCTACCGTAGCATAAGAATAAGCATATGCTGATCCCTCCACGGGTACAATGCTGGCAAGCTCAGCATAAGCCAGAGCGGCCAAAAGGCATGCAAAACCCGCTATTAGAAACGAAAGCGCCAATGCCGGTCCCGCATAAAGTTTCGCCGCTACTCCAGTTAGAGTAAAGATGCCTCCTCCGATGATGGCTCCTATACCCAAGGATACCAGTGACCAACGCCCTAAGGCACGGCGAAGCCCGCTCTCTTGTGCTTCTTTCTGATATGTTTCTACAGGTTTCGTACGAAAAAGGCTCTGCCAGAAACTAGCTTCCGCCATCGTCCAAAATTACAGCTTAATTTTTTCACAAACCTTCCCCATATTCCAGAAAAATTTATATGAGTAAATAAAAAGGGGGTAGCTGTCCTAATGCAGCTACCCCCAGATAAGAGATTACGGGCGGGTGATCAGTATCTATACCATTCAGGCTTATATGGTCCCTCTATGGGTACTCCGATATATGCTGCCTGTTCTGGGGTGAGTTCATCTAATTCCGCACCTAATTTAGCGAGGTGTAGGCGTGCCACCATTTCATCCAGCTGCTTAGGTAAGGTATAAACTTTATTCTCATACTTATCTCCGCGTGTCCAGAGCTCAATTTGTGCCAACACTTGATTAGAAAAAGAGCATGACATTACGAAGGAGGGGTGTCCTTCGGCACAAGCTAAATTCATGAGACGCCCTTCGGCTAAGAGGATTATCTCTTTGCCCTCCACATTATACACATCCACATAAGGCTTTACGGTATATTTAGTATGCCCATAGTATTTATTCAGCCAGGCCACATCAATTTCCAGATCAAAGTGTCCTATGTTTCCTACTATAGCCTTGTCTTTCATAGCAAGGAAATGCCGTCCTACCACGACATCGCGGTTTCCCGTAGCTGTGATGATTATATCAGCCAAACGAACCGCATTGTCCATTTTCATCACTCTAAATCCATCCATGACGGCTTGTAGAGCACATATGGGGTCTATTTCAGTAACAATCACTTGTGCGCCAGCCCCTGCAAAGGCTTGTGCGGTACCAGCTCCAACATCGCCATAGCCTGCAACCACTACTGTCTTACCTGCTATCATGATGCCTGTCGCTCGCCGAATAGCATCCACTGCCGACTCGCGGCATCCATAGATATTGTCAAACTTAGACTTGGTAACGGAGTCATTTACATTGAACGCAGGGAAAGGTAAGCGCCCCTGAGCTGCATATTCATATAGGCGACGCACACCCGTAGTAGTTTCTTCAGAAACTCCCTTTATATTCTTAGCGAGCTCTGGATACTTATTGATGATAAGCTGAGTGAGATCCCCCCCATCATCTAAAATCATATTCAAAGGCCTATCAGGACTTCCGAAAAAGAGGGTCTGTTCAATACTCCACCAGTACTCCTCCTCTGTTTGTCCTTTCCATGCAAAGACAGGAATACCTGCTGCCGCGATTGCAGCAGCTGCATGATCCTGTGTGGAGAAAGGATTGCAGGAAGCCCAGCGAACCTCCGCTCCTAAGTCCACAAGCGTCTCTATGAGAACAGCCGTTTCTATGGTCATGTGAAGACATCCTGCTATCCTTGCACCTCGTAAAGGCTTGCTATCCTTATAGCGCTCTCTTAGAGCCATAAGGCCAGGCATCTCTGCCTCAGCCAGCCGAATCTCCCTGCGTCCCCATTCTGCTAAAGAGAGGTCTGCTACCCTGTAGTCTTGCGTCTTAGTAAGCATACCTGCGCAAAGGTACAAATTCTCTCATGAACACTACAGGGTACTCCATAATAAACTTTGTACTGGATATCCATCCTTGGAAAATATCTTTGAAGCAGTGAAGTGGAGCGATTGGCCTCGGGGGACACATGTAGAGTCAAGATGGCATTCTATCGTAAGCCGAGGACAGATACCTCATGCTTTTTTATGGGTTGGATTGGAAGGTACGGGAAAGACACCCCTTGCTTGGACCCTCAGCCAAGCTCTCCTCTGCCCACATGGTAGAAAGCTCTATCCTTGCGAGAGTTGCGAAACTTGCAAAAGGGTAGAGAGGCTTAGTTATCCTTACTTATGGTTCATTCCTCCCACCGGCGCAAGCCTACCCCTTGAGGAAGTCTTTCACAAGTTCCACCAAGTTATCCAAGAGCAGCCTTTTTTATCCTTGATAGAATGGGAGCTCCTTTTGCTTGAGAAAAAGGGAGTGCTTTCCATTGGTATTGAGAGCGTACGGTATGTACAAAGCCTCCTAAAACTTGCAGTGCCCAATTCTGCCTGGAGAATAGTCATTTTCTGGCATGCAGAACTGATGACTAAACAAGCTGCAAATGCCCTCCTCAAGGTCGTTGAAGAACCTCCACCTAACACCCTTATCTTTTTTCTATCTACTCGCATGGAGGCTCTTCCCACTACTTTGCGTTCTCGGTGTCAGATATGGCGTTTTCCCTCTCTTACTCCTGAGGAACTCTCCAGTTTAGCAGGGGAGCAGCTTTCTGCGGCATACCTTTCTATGGCACAGGGAAGCTATGGCCGGCTGAGACGAATTCTGGACCCCGCCCAAGCCACCTACATAAACGCACTTAGAGAATGGCTCCGAGGGATTCTCATACAAGAGTCGAGTGAAAATTTAGCTACTGCAATAGATACCCTTGCTCAAGCTCCTCGCCTCTCTGAACTCTTGCTCATGGGAGTTAGCCTTATTCGCGATCATCCTCACCTCAGTCTCCCGCAAAAGGCCGTAGGCATGGAATTGCTCCTGAAACTAGCCGATGAGATTGAAGCCAATTTGCAGCCCTTATTGCTTCTTTGGGAAACTACTCTTGCTCTTCGTACACAGTGGCGGTTACCTGCGTTTGACAAGTCCTGGTTGAGTGGCTAAGAGCATGGCGCAGTCTCCCTCGCATCAAGCGTAACCATATTACTCCCCATATAGCCTCTTGAATCACTTGCCTACTCATTTTGGAGCGCCCTGCTGCCCGCTCTACGAAGACAATAGGTACCTCCTCCATACGTGCACCGGCTAAGAAGGCTTTATACTTCATCTCTATCTGAAAAGCATAGCCCCGAAACCTAATAGACCCTATCCCAAGTATCTGTTCTAATATTTCTCTACGGTATCCTATAAAACCTGCCGTGGGGTCCCTTATAGACATACCTGTTACCAGACGGACATACCAGCTTGCACCATAGCTAAGCAGGATACGACTTAGAGGCCAGTTTATCACGTTAATCCCCTTTATGTAGCGGGAGCCTATGGCCACATCTGCTCGTTGTAATGCCTCTGCTAAGGTTGGTAGGTAAGAGGGAGGATGGCTAAAATCCGCATCCATCTCATATATGTACTTCGCAGCCGTATGTGCCAAAACCCAGTGGAAACCAGCCTCGTAGGCCCTACCTAATCCCTCTTTATGAGATCGCTGGAGAAGTTCTACAGCCACATTAGGATGAGTAAGCTTGTATTGTCGTACTAAATCCGCTGTTCCATCCGGAGAGCTATCATCTACCACAAGTACGCCCAAGTCTAAAGGCAACTCTGCAAGTGCCTCAAGAAGAGCTATAATGTTCTCTGCTTCATTGTAAGTGGGTAGAACTACCCAGTGTTCAAGCAGCATGTGCGTAGGACAAAGCTATCACTTCATCGCAATAAGTTAGAGCTTGGGGTCGGTGGGCTACCAATAAAATAATGCTCTCCCTTGCCCATTTTCTCAGCTGCGCATAAATAAGCGACTCTGTCTCTGAGTCAATATGCGCTGTGGGCTCATCTAAAATCCATATAGCAGGCTTCTTAAGGGCGGCTCGCCATAGAGCGATAATTTGTCTCTGACCTGCGGAAAGGGTAGTACCACCTGCTGTAATCTTATCAGATAAACTCCAGTTATCTACTACAGAGCGAAGCCCTAAAAACTCTATGGCAGCCCATATTTGATCATCAGGAATATCCATATACAAGGTGAGATTTTCCCGCAGGGTACCTTCAAAAAGCACAGGCTCCTGCGGAATATAGGCAATGAGTTCTCTTAGCCTCCGCTTATCCCATTCCGATAGGGAGACCCCACCAATTAGAATGTCTCCCTTCTGTGGCGTATAGTATCCCAAGAGGAGATAGAAGAGAGTACTTTTACCTTTTCCCGTAGGAGCGGTTATCCCGTATACCTTTCCTGGCTCCCAGTGAAAAGAGAGGTCTTCTAAGAGGGGCACAGCCGGGTCATATCTGAATGAAACATTCTGAATATGGATATGATAAGGAGGAGAGTGAGAGGGAAGTTTTCCGCCTTCTCTCTCTTCACCTGATCTGTCAAGAAGACGAAAAATGCGCTCCGCACTTACCAACCCCATTTGAAGGCTATTCACTTGATCCGCTATGATTCTAAAAGGACGAAAGAAAAGCTGCTGATATAATGAAAAAGCTACTAATGCCCCGATTGTAGTCTGCTTCGTATAGATGAGATAGCTGCCAGCAACCAGCACCCCTGCTAATCCTAACAGGGTAACTAACTCCATAGTAGGAAAGAAAAAAGCAAAGTATCCTATCACACGGCGGTAACTAAGGTAATAAGCTAAGTTTAGCCTTCTGAAGCGTCTCCAAAGAGAATCTTCACATCCCAAGCTTTCGGTAGTTTCCCTACTTTGAAGAAGTTCTTGGAGGTATCCATTGAGATAAGCAATGTAATAGCGAACCCGGGAAAAGCTTTCTCTTATTTTTTTGGAGAAGTACTTGGAGGCAAGAATACCGAAAGGCATTGTAATGAGAGTGATTGTAGCCAGGAAAGGGTCTAAAAGGAACATCATTAGAATAAGAAAGATAAGCTGAAAAATCTCTCCTGCAATAACTAAGAAGGTTTCTGCCAGCGTACTTTGAAGCGTCTGAGTATCAGTCAAGGTGCGAGTATATAGTATGCCACTCGGATAACTCTCTACGACAGGGATACTAAGACGAAGAACTTTGTCAAAGAGCTTTTGGCGAAGCTCCTGGCTCACAGCCCAAGCCAATTGTTGGGTAGCTAAGCCCTGCCCTCTCAATAGGAGAGCATGTAAAA
>JANXCJ010000005.1 GCA_025060275.1 Bacteroidia bacterium
GATTGGAGGTATAGGTCGTGTGCCTCCAAATTTGCGTTATAAGTCATAACCGAGAGTAGTCGCCCACACGAAGCAAGCCCAGGCGGTTGAGCTCCCCCAAGGGTTGAGCTCCCGCCTGTTTTCTTTTTTGTATTTTAGGTGTGCCTTATGAATTTTTCCTTTCGGGCTTTTCAGTGGCTTTCTCGTGGCTTAACAGGGGAAAATGGGCTCATCTCAATATTAGAGGGAAGCACTCTGAATAAAAATGGCTTAGCTTAGATGGTGGGGCACAAATCACCTACTATTCAGCCGCAACCGCAGGCCGAGAAACTGCTCAGTACTCCCACTACGTTGAGTGTAGGGATTCCACGGGAGAGGTATCTTCAAGAGCGGCGTGTGCCTCTTACGCCGGCAGCAGTGAGTGCGCTCACGGCTCGGGGGCATAGGGTGTATGTAGAGCATCGGGCTGGCGAGTATGCTTCCTTTCCTGATAGAGCCTATGCAGAAGCAGGCGCCTCCATCGTGTATAGTCCAGAGGAGATATATAGCCACGCAGATTGTATTGTAAAAATAACCCCGCCAACAGAAAGGGAATGGCAATATCTGCAACCCAAGCAAATAATTTTTTCCGCGGTTCATATGGGGTCTTTGCAGCATGAGTACATAAAGGTCTTATTAGATAAAAATGTAACTGCTATCGGATATGAGTTTCTCCAGGCGAAGGATGGTAGCTTGCCAATTATGCGCATGATGAGCGAGATTGCAGGGTATGCGGCTATTCAAATAGCAGCAGAGCTCTTATCTCAGCAGGGTAGGGCAATGTTGTTAGGGGGTATTACAGGGGTCTCTCCTGCCCAGGTACTCATATTAGGTGCTGGAACTGTGGCTCTTTATGCGGCTCGCGCAGCTTTGGGATTTGGGTGTTCAGTTACAGTACTGGATGAAGAAGTATATCGTCTTCAACGGTTACGAACAGCCTTAGGTTATCCTGTGCCTACTGCGCTTATACAGCCAGAGCTACTGAATGAACTTTTACCCCGCACAGATGTTCTAATTGGGGCACTCTACCGAAAAGGCGCTCCAGCTCACATGGTAGTAACTGCCGAACATGTAGCTCGTATGACAGAAGGAAGCATAATCATAGATGTAGCTATAGACCAAGGAGGGAATATAGAAACAAGTGTTCAGACTACTCACGAATTACCCACCTTCGTCAAGTACGGCATCCTCCATTATTGTGTACCTAATATTCCTTCTAGAGTACCCCGAACTGCCTCCATTGCTTTTAGTAATGTTCTACTCCCTATTCTATTGAGGTTAGGAGATTATGGAGGAATTCGTCCCTTATTAGCAGCGGGCCATATGATAAAGTCAGGTGTCTATACGTACGCTCGGCACCTTACTAACCGTACACTGGCCCGTCTGCTTCACATGGAGTCGTTAGATGTAGAGCTTTTGGTTATATGAAGGTGAAGAAGAAGGGGGCCTGGATAAACAGCCCCCTCCGACATACTCTTGGCTCTTCTTAGCGAAGTGTGATATTTACTGGGTTTTGATTATCTACCTGCACAGAGGCTACGCGGTCGCAAGCCTCGTTATTGTAAGGGTCGTAGTTGACTTTTACGGTGCGATTTTGGGTGTTGAGTTGCCATATACCCTTTACAGGGACCCTAAATATGCAGCTTCCTACAACTTTGAGAGGGCTTAGGATTTGAATGGTATAAGAGTTCCCCCTGCGAGTAGTGCCCTGGGCGTTACCCTCTATTAGCCAGATATCATCCCAGCGCATCCAGGTACTCTGTCCCTGTATCTGCCGATAGGTGCGAGTAGCACTCCATTGGTGAGTTCCATTTGGAGTGATTACCTTGTGGAGCTGCACAGTGTCCCGAATGACTCTTTCACCTGCCTGATTGATTCCTTCATTAAAGAGAATCTTCTCTACGATATGCTGATTATCATTGACGAAAAAGCTATCTGTGGTAACATAGGCTCTGCTACCTGCGGTAAGCCACTGGGGTCCTGAAAAGGTTACATAAACTTTGCCTCGGCGATATACTCCATCCCTACATAGGCAGTTAGTAGGACCGAAATCTATAGTGAGACGCCGTGTATTTGCGTCATAGCTGACCCGAGCACAAGGAGGTAGGAAAGCCGAATCAGTACCTGCCACTCGCCGAGGGTCACTTGTTTCACCTTGATTATCTACAGCGTCACTTAGGAAGTTTTGTTCTCCCTCTGCTCGGGCATTATCCTCAGCAGCCTCCTGGAAGAGACTGACATCAGGGTTTTCCTTTTCTTTCTTCTTGCATCCTTGCGTTACAGATAGCAAGATAATGCCCATTGCTAAAAGCAAAGCCTGAACAAGTTGCAAGTCTCTCGCTTTCATATCGCATGTGATTAGAGAGCTATAGATGGGCGAAGGTTTAATTAGGTTAGCTTGTACTCTCTTAGTACGATAGGTTCGTATCTGAGTCTGTTGGAAAACTTCATGTTCCTACAACCACTAACCTAATACTATAAGCATTTTTTGAAGTTCTTCAGCCCATAGTTCAAAACTGATGACCCTATGGCTGTTGATTGTAGTATTGCTATTTGTACGGCGTCTTGCTGAAACTGAAACTGAATGCTGGTTAGGGTTATTTCTAATAGGCAACATCCCGTATACGCCTTTCAGTTGTGGAAGTGGCGCTTTCCATGGGTCATTGACGGCTGCTTCAAGCCCCTCTATACATCCGCCGGAATGCCTGATGAACCTCTGTTTACTCCCATCTACTGTGTCTGATAAAGGCCTATAGCTCAGGGTCCCGCCGTCACCTTTTTTGCAATCAACATAATTTCTTCACCATGAAATTTGACAGTTGTTTATGGCTTATTCTCTGCTGAATGATGGTCAATTTGAATAAAAATATAATCTTTTTGAACATGCCTTCAACTTGTGCTAAAGATTGTCCTCCTTCATCCCCTTGAAGTGTGGATTACGTAAGTCGTGCCAGGGAATTCTTCTGGATAGTAAACTCTGCGAGGTAGGTTCCCAGGAGTTGCAGTTACAGCTCTTTCATAGAAGCAATTGTGGAAGTTATCGCTAATCGGATTAGTGTCTTAGGTTTATCTTTCTTGCGAGAAGAAGCGAGTGGTAAAATTGCTAAGATCATTCTTGAAGAGTACATCTCTTTTCTTTCAGGGCGGTTTTTAGGCTAAGCAACTTTGTTTATCCTTTCCACCAGCTCCTTTAGGTAAGGAGCAGCTTCCTTCATCCGGCTTCCATACCAACAAAAATAATCTCCTCTTACGCAGTATATTTCTGCCCTAGGCCAGAGGATTTGTATCTCTGGGATATGTTTTTCCTTGAAAGGATAAGGCTCATCGCAGAGCAAAACTATCTCTGGAGAAACTAAGGAGGGGTCTTCTATGGTGGGATACCTTCCAGGAAGGAAATGAGCCTCATTTATCCATCCCAAAAGGGTGATGATACTATCTATATAAGTGGCTTTACCTGCAGCTATGTAAGGTTTGCGCCATGTGAGATAAAGCACGCGTTTAGGCTTAGCTAAATTCTTTAGCGGAGCAAAGGCTGCTTCTATTTCTGAGACGAGGTATTTAGCTTCCGTGGGCTTCCCTGTAATATCGCCTAAGCGGTGTATGCTCTCTAGGGCTTCCTCATAACTCTCTACTTTCGTTACATATACGGGGGCAATTCCGGAAAGCCTCTCTACATCCTCACGAGAGTTTTCTTCCATTTGTGCTATAATGAGGTCGGGTTGAAGCGTCTGAACCATTTCTACATCTACTTTTTTAGTGCCTCCTACTACAGGAAGAGAATCTATCTGCCCTTTTGGATGGATGCAATAACGAGTGCGACCTACGATTCTCTCACCCACACCGAGTGCGAATAGTGTCTCTGTTTGAGAAGGGCAGAGAGATATGATTCTCTCAGCCCACGAGGGTATAGACAAGCAGCGTCCAAGGCTATCGGTTACGCTGCGCATCAGCTTCGTATAGGCGTACTATTTCGCTGACTAGGGGATGACGTACAGTATCTGCTTCAGAAAGTCTTACCACAGCTATTCCTGCAACTCCCTCTAAAAGATGAATAGCATGAAGAAGTCCTGAGGTCTCTGGGCGAGGGAGGTCTATCTGGCTGAGGTCCCCCGTGATTACTACTTTAGAGTGGTGTCCAAGGCGGGTGAGAAACATTTTCATTTGCAGTCTTGTAGCATTCTGTGCCTCATCTAAAATGATAAAAGCATCATTTAGGGTTCTGCCTCGCATGTAGGCTAAAGGGGCAATTTCAATAACGTTTTGTTCTAAGAGCTGCTGGAGTTTCTCTGCGGATAGCATCTCTTCTAGGGAATCATATAGGGGACGCAAGTAAGGGGCTACTTTCTCTCGCAGGTCACCAGGAAGGAAGCCTAAGTTTTCTCCGGCTTCTACTGCTGGGCGGGTAAGGATAATTTTGCGTACTCGCTTTTCTTTTAGGGCTCGGACTGCAAATGCCACCGCTGTATAAGTTTTTCCCGTTCCAGCAGGTCCCACGGCGAAGGTAATGTCATGATTTTCTATGGCTTGAGCTAAGAGGCGCTGTCCTTCTGTGCGAGGTACGACCTTCTGCCCTGAGACAGTTCTAAATATGGGAGCAGCTTCTTCCCATGTAGAAACAGGCTCACCGCTACGAAGCCGTCCTACAATTTCCCGGACCCTCTCCGTAGGTAATTTGCCATGGCGGCGCACTTCCTCTACCATTGCGGCTATGATTTGTTCTAATCTTGCCACTACTTCAGGCTCCCCCGTGGCTTTGATGCTACTGCCTCTCGCTACTAACTTGACGGAGGGATACGCTGTTCTTAGAAGTTGGATATTTTCATTTCCGACCCCGTAAAAGCTGAGAAGGTCTATTCCCTCTAATACTATCTCACTCTCTAGGAGATTTTCCATTCAGCTTACAAAGTTAATATTTCACTTTGAGCGATATGTTAGCACATGCAAAAGCTGCAAGAGGGGAACCTCTTTGGCATGAGGCAACTGCTGGGCTAAATATTTAGCTTCCTCTACATAGGTGCCCAGTTGGCTTTCTGCATACTCAAAGGCGCCCATGTCATGTAAGCGGTTTCGCACTTCTTGGAAGGGTGCATGTAAGAGATAATGTCTTTCTTGGCTCTTAGCCTGATTAAGGGCCCACAAGAGGGGTAAAGTGAAGCGCTTCTGCCTTCTGTCTGCATCTGAGGGCTTCCCTGTGATACTACTATCCCCCCAATCTAATAGGTCATCCCGTAGTTGAAAGGCTATACCTATCTTTTTCCCCATCTCTGCAGCTGTATGAATGACCTCTTCGGCGCTTTCAGCTGTCCAAGCGCCCATAGCACAGGCAGCTTGGAAGAGAGCCGCTGTCTTTTTTTCAATTATTTCAAAATAACTTTCTAGGCTTACACTCGCTTCTCGCATTTTTTTGAGCTGGAGGAGCTCCCCTTCTGCGAGGGCTTGTACCGCTTCTGAAGTATAGTGAAGAAGTTTATAAGCTTTGTGCTCAAGGGACAATAGTAGTCCTTGAGCGAGCAGCCAATCTCCAAAAAGTACTGCTACCCTGTTCCCCCACAGGGCTCGGAGAGAGAAAAAGCCCCGCCTGTAATCGGATTTGTCTACTACGTCGTCGTGAATAAGCGTAGCATTATGCAGAATCTCTATTAGTGCAGCGCCTATGAAGGAGGCTTCGGTAACTTGCCCACAAGCCTTCGCTGTGTAGAGTAAAAGAAGCGGTCGGACTTTTTTTCCACTTCTCCTGAGAAGAAAGCCGGATAGTTTGTGTAATAGCCATTGTCCCCGGCCTATATTCTCTCGCAGGATGTGTGCATAGAACTGCTCAAATCTCTGCCATTCCGTTAGACTGGCTTGCAGGATACCTAAAGAAGGTATCTCTGTGACTTCAAGGGCTGTGTTCATAATTTTTATGGCTTCCCCCCTAAGAACAAATAGTTTAGCACTCTGAGCACCAGAAGTAGCCAAAGTCCTACTCCCATGAAAGTCAGAATCAAGAGGTTGTAGGTAGGGGTGGAGAGACAGTATTCACCTATGCATTTAGTGGCAGTGAAAAAGGGTAGGTAACCCCCTTCTCCTCTCAAGATGTAGGCGGGTTCATATAGCCTATATACCTGCTGGGCAATTACAAGAGTCTTTGGGGAGCTTTGAGTAGCTAAGGCAATCTTTTCTAAAGCATCATTGTGATAGGAGAGACGAAGGGTAGGGTCTATTTCACTTTCCCTAAGCACTAATTCTGTACTGACTTTCTGAAGCTCTTGACGAAGGGTAGTTTCTAAGGCATCCAAAGATTTGTTCGTATAATTCCACTGCTGGAGGTAGGATAAAGTGTCGCCCTGCGAACGAATGAAAGGCAAGACATATAGGAGGTGATAGCGGAGAAGAGATTGGCGAGCTTTAAGAGGGTAGAGCAAGCGCATGTAGGGATTTTGGGTGAAGTGAAGAACGACTTGACTTTCATAAGCCCAACGGGTAAAAGAAAGGTCTGCTAAAAAAGGAACGGGACGCTTCCCCCGCAGGAGAGGGTTGAAGCGGTCAAAGGGTATGACTGCACCGCTTAGTACTAATTGCGGAATGATAAGGATAGGGATGAGCACATATACAGGCACGGGATGAGTGAAGGTATCGGAGAGGTTTAGAGCCAGGAGATTGCTGAGGAGAGCTACAACAAAGAGCAAGCCCCATGTTTGTATCCATAGGGTACTGACCCCTATCAGAAGAGAGACCACGCTCCAATATAGCGTTACTTGGATAGCTGAGAAGAGTCCGACCCAAAAAAGCTTTGCATGGAGGTAGCTGGTCCAGCTTAGATGCAAAAATGCTTCTCTGAGACGAATTTTCCGATCTCGTAGTAGCTCTTCGGCAGGAGAAAGCATCCCTAAAAAAATGACAGCCAGAATGTTCGTGAAAAGGAGAGTGGGAAAGTTGTCATTCTCGTAGAGAGTATAAGGCTGGCCAGGAGGATGATAGCGTAATATTACTCCTACTATGATGCCCAGAGCGGGTGCAGCCAGAAGCAAGGCTAAGGTAGCTATGCGAGTACGCCATTTACGTAGCCCCTCTCTTGCCCAGAGCACACGGAATTGACGCATTTTTGAGGCAGGGGGGCGAGGCTTTAGGGGGGGTACTTCTATCTGTGTCTTAGGAGGTGTGTAATCTCTCCAGAAAATTTTATACCATCTTTCTGGACTTATATGTCTCTGGCCGATCGGAGCGCCTGTTTCATCTATGCGGCGTTGCTGAATGATATCAAAGAGAGACTCAGGTTCTACTCTACGGCAGCTTGGGCATTCTACTTGCTCACTTTCAACTAATCCTACGGCTTTGCGGAAGTGTTGGAGGGCTGCTATGGGAGAACCCCAGAAGATAGTATAACCCCCTTCATCCAGAAAGAGAAGATGGTCCAACTTTCTATATATCTCAGAGGAGGGCTGATGAAGGGTAAAGAAAATGATCCTTCCTTCTCGGCAGAGAGCTTGGAGGATTTCCACGACTTGTAGAGCATCAGAGGAGGATAAGCCTGAAGTAGGTTCATCTACAAAAAGCACCAGAGGCTGCCGTACCAGCTCTAAAGCAATGTTTACGCGTTTTCTTTGCCCGCCGCTGATGGTGGGATTGAGGGGGGAGCCGACAGGTAAATCCGCAATACTGAGAAGCCCTAACTCCCGTAAAGTCTGCTCTGTGGCAGCTTGTGCTTCTTTATCGCTTTGGTAGGCGAGGCGAGCCGCATAATAGACATTTTCTCGTACAGTTAACTCTTCTATGAGGAGGTCCTCTTGCGGCACAAATCCTAAAAGCCCCTGAATTCGGCGAGCCTCTTGATGGATATCCTTACCATTCAAGAAGACTCTACCCCCGGAGGGATGAAGTTGACCACTTAGAAGTCGTAGAAGGGTGCTTTTACCTGCTCCGCTAGGCCCCATGATACCTACCAGGCGCCCTTGGGCTACTTCAAAGCTCACAGGGTGGATAACTACCTGCCCATTCTTGAATTTATAGGTCAGCTTCTTCGTTTCCCATAAGAGACGCTGCTGAAAAGGCGCTGGTTGAAACTGTTCTAATACTTCCTTGTAGGTAAGCGTGTAGCCTCTAAGCCGTAAGAGGGAACCCTCAGAAAAGACCCTGATCACATCTCCATGTATCCACTGGCCATTTAGGTGTGCTTCCATTTGAGGACCTATTAGGCGCATGAGAATCAAATCCACGGAAGGGAGATAGAGAAAAGCCACATATCCAGATAGTGGGAGCTCTAAATGCCGAACCGATGGAGCTACTTCCTTCTCTGATGCACCTATGATTAATATTCTATCCGAGTCTATGCTTCTCACTCGGCTAGCCTGGGCAAACAGCTGTAGGAGAAAGCGATCCTCTGGGGCAATCTCAAATATTTGCCCCATTTCATTCAAAAAGTGTTCTTCTTCTTCCCTAAACTGCTTATCAGCATGAGCGAGCTGCATGATATACGCAAATAGCAAATGCCTGAGGGGCCTAGATAGCTGCTGAGCCACAGAACGCAGGAGAAGGGTAGGATGAAGCTCGTTGGGGCGAGCGATGTAATGCTGAATTTTCTCTATTTCTTGATTAGCATCTATGCCTAATTCCTGTAAAAGCTGTCTTAATACGACTTCTTCCTTTTGTGAAAAGCTGCCATGAAGTGAAAAATAGGCTAGTATGCGGCTCAACCCATCTAGTAAGACCTCTTGCATCCACCTGCAAGTTTAGATATTTAGTGGCGCTTGATAACGATCTATCCGTAAAAGCCCCCGTATTTCACTTAATGCCTTGATGAGGCTGATGAGTTCGGGTTCGTTATATACGTATAGCTCTATTACGCCCTGAAAATACGAAGCCTTGCCCTCTAGGCGGATGGAGCGCACGTTTTTTCTTTTTTGGAGAGAAACTACTCTGACGATGTCTAAAAGCATGCCTTGCCTATCCTCGCCTTCTAAGATGAGCGCCGCTAAAAAGGGCTTTTGAGGTGTAGAAACCCAACGGAGAGGACGAACCTTTGTGCTATCCAGAGATAAAAGTCGCTGAATCTCTCGGCAGGTAGTACGATGAACAACTAGCCCTTCGCCAGTTACATAGCCCATAATAGCATCAAAAGGAATAGGGTAACAGCAAGTAGCATAGGAGATATTATCGTCTTCGTGTCCTACCTCTTTGGCTCCACTTAGTAAGCCTAAGTGTTGAGAGAGTTGATCTACGATGGGTGTAGTGCCTTGCGAAACTCTTTTGAGCCGAATAAAATCTTGGATTCGCGCTAAATCTATGGTGTGGGTGCCTAAGCGGTAAAGAAGCTCTTCTAGCGAAGGTAACCGCAAATACCATATAAGCTCCTGAATGACAGGGTCGTCTTGCCGTATGCCGAGATGCTTGAGTCGCCACTCAAATATCTGTCGTCCCTTCTCTATAGCTTGTTTGCGCTGCTGCTTGAGGTATTCTCGGATTTTGAGGCGAGCCCGAGCTGTCCTAACAAAGGATAATTGCTCTTCCGTGGGCTCTGCTCGTTCACTGGTGAGAATTTGTACTTGATCTGCATTTTGGAGTACATAATTCAGAAGTACGGGGCGTCCATTCACTTTGGCGGCGATAGCATGCCTTCCTACCTCTGAATGAATTTCATAAGCAAAGTCTAAGGCAGTAGCCCCCGCAGGAAGCACTTTTAAGGCACCTTTCGGTGTGAAAACATATACCTCGTCTTGAGTTAGGTCAGGGTGTAGCTCACTAAGAAGGTCTATGCTAGAATATTCGGGACTCTCTAAAAGCGTGCGAATGCGCCCTAACCACCTCTCCAAGGCTTCATCGTACGTAGAGGCTCTTCCATTCTGGTGATCTTTATATTTCCAGTGGGCTACGAGTCCATACTCGGCTGCTTCATGCATACGCCGGGAGCGAATTTGTACTTCTACCCATCGCCCCATGGGACCCATCACAGTAATATGTAGTGCTTCATAACCTGTGGGTTTAGGCTTAGATATCCAGTCTCTGAGTCTATTCAAGTTTGGTGTATATAGGCTCGTAACGATAGAATAAGTACGCCAACAGTCTGTCTTTTCAGACTCGGGCGGAGAGTCTAAAATGATTCTAACAGCAAATATGTCATATACATGTTCAAAATCTACCCCTTGCCTCTGCATTTTCTGGTAGATAGAGCTTATGCTTTTGACTCTGCTTTCTATTTTGAAAGGCACGCCTATTTCTTCCCTGATTCTTTTCTCAATAGGCTCTATGAATGCCTGGATGTACTTTTCTCTTTCTTTTGCGGTGTCTTGAAGTCTTTTCTCTATTTCTGCGTACTTTTCTGGTTCTCTGAAATGAAATATCAGGTCTTCCATCTCAGACTTGATGGCATATAATCCTAAACGATGTGCTATAGGGATATAAATGAATTCCGTCTCTGCGAGGATTTTGGCTTGTTTTTCGGGTTTCATACCTGTAAGGGTGCGGAGGTTGTGTAATCTATCAGCGAGCTTTATGAGGGCTACGCGAATGTCATCTGCCATTGTAAGGAGGATTTTGCGGAAGGTCTCCGCTTGTACGGAGTCTAAGGGACTCTGAACTCGTGTGATTTTTGTGAGGGCTTCTACTAGTCGGGCTACGGTGTCGCCAAAGTGTTTTTGAATAGTCTCTACGTCGGTTTCTGTGTCTTCTACTACATCGTGTAGAAGGGCTGCTATGAGGGCGTTCAGGTCTCTTAGTCCAATCTCTTTTATTAGTATGAGGGCTACGGCGAGTGGGTGTAAAATATAGGGCTCTCCTGTTCGTCTTCGGGTATCGCCGTGTTGTTGAAGGGCGAAACGAAAAGCCTTTCGTAGCCTTGCTCGGTCAGTCTTAGATAAGAAATCTGAACTCGCTCGTAGGACTCGCCTGTATGCATTCAGGATGGATTCTTTCTCAGTTTCGGTAAAGGTGGTGTTTCCGTTCTGGAGCATTGCCCCAAAATTTACGTCTTTTGATTCGGTTTGCAAATAGCTTTCCTCTTATATTTAGGCATGCCCTGGCTATTAGGCTTTCTTCTGACGCTGCTATGGGCACAGTCTCCTCTTCCCTATACAAGCTTACACCGAAAGCTTATTCCCCTCGTGGATGATACTACGCACCGAGGCTGGCTGAGCCGTCTTAGGGAGGTAATGGAGGAAGAACGACATATTGAATGGAATGAACGCTTCTTTCAGGAAATAATTCAGCTATACTTGCAGCAGAGCGACTCCCTACCTGTACTAATGAGTACGCTTCAGCGGTATGTGAAATTAGATAGCCTCTCTCTTAGTCGGCTTTTTACTCCTCTATCAGATAAAAAAATAGATGCCGCTGTACTCATGGATTACTTTCGGAGCACTTATCGTGCTTATGAAAGAGACACCTCCCAAGCGGGGTATGTACTCCGACAATTACTTCTATTAGGGCAGGATGCCTGTCAGACTTGGCTTATGGTCCCTAAGCCGCCCCCCCTGGGCTTAGTTACAGCAGCTGCAATGCGGGGGTATCTTAAGGGGCTGGCAGCTGCCTATGCTTTCTTTGGCTTTGATGCCTCATCGGAGCCGTGGCAGCAGAAAATGCAGATTATAGAGGCTGTAGGAGTTTTAGAATACTATGCTTATGGGGAGAGTGCAAATGCTTATAGAGCTTGGAAGCGTGGGTTAGTTCCGTGAAATGAATTTACTTTGTGGTATGATTACTTACATAATACTTGGCATACTCATTCTGCTTTTTTTTGCGAGCATAAAGGTACTACCTGAATATCAGCGGCTTGTCGTATTGAGACTTGGTCGGGCCCTCCCTCAAGCGAAAGGACCTGGGCTAGTGATTGTGATTCCTATCATAGATACGCCTATTCGGGTAGACCTACGGGAGAGAATCATGGAAATTCCCAAGCAAACTTGTATCACGCGGGATAATGCACCTATTTCCATAGATTTCTTGATATACCTTCAGATTGTAGACCCTCTTGCCTCAGTGGTGAATGTGCAGAATGTTTTTCAAGCCACGGAGGGGTTAGCTACTACTACGCTTAGGGCTGTAATTGGAGACATAGCGCTGGATGATGTTTTGTCTAAGCGGGACGAGATTAATCAAAAGCTGCGAATAAAGCTGGACGAAGTTACGCATCGCTGGGGCGTCCAGGTCAATGCGGTAGAGATAAAGGAGATTCTCCCTCCTGCGGAGGTGCAAGAATCTATGACCAAGCAGATGGCTGCAGAGCGAAATCGCCGAGCAATGGTTACAGAAGCTGAAGGAACTAAACAAGCCCAAATTCTGCGAGCAGAGGGCGAGAAGACAGCCCGAATTCTTAGGGCAGAAGCTAAGAAAGAGTCTCTCATCCTGCAAGCAGAAGCCCAACGTCAAGCTCAGCTTCTCGCTGCTGAGGGCTATGCAGTCGCCTTGCAGAAGATTAGTGAGGCAGCTCGGGCTTTGGACCAAAATACTCTCATCCTTCAATACATGGAAACTCTCAAGAATATTGCACAATCTACTTCTACCAAGTGGATTTTACCTGTAGAAGTAACAGGCCTAGCACAGCAAGTAGGCACCCTCCTGCAAAATCAGGTGAATAAGCATTAAATTTTCATCTCCTACACTGAGTACCTGACCCGGATTTCCGCTTAGCTCAATTTTCCTTTTGGACCTAACAGCCCCGCTATCTTATTCCTAAGAGAGGTTTCTCTAAATTTGCCATGTGCGTGCAGGTATTATTGCCGGGGTATTACTGGTCGTGGTCTCGGGAATAGCAGGGGTGCTCTACTGGAAGCTGAGACAAACTCGTCAAGAGAATATTCAGCTTACTGAAGAGAAGGTCCAGTTAGAAGAGGAAATTCGTGAGTTAGACCAGCGTATTACCTCTATGCAGACAGAGCTTGAACGGAAGGATATAGAGCTTTCCGAGAAATCCCGTCGCATAGAAGAGCTGGCTAAGGAACTGGAAAAAGCTCGGGCTCGCATTCGTAAATACGAGGAGCAGGGGCGTATCTCTGCCCGCCAAGCAGAGGAAATGCGTTATAAGACAGAGCAGATGGCTTATTACATTCAGAAGTACCAAGAGCGCATTAAGCAGTTAGAGGAAGAAAATGAAAGACTTCGGGCAAAGACGGAAGAATTAGAGGCGAGAATTCAGAGGAAAGAGACGGAAATTCAGCAGGCCCAAGCAGAAAAGGAGCGACTGGAGGTGAAAGTGAGAGCTGCCTCGTATCTTAAAGCAATTGACTTTCGCTATGCTATTCTACGAGAGAACGGAAAAGAGGAATGGGACACTGAGTTTCGCGCTCGTAAGATACACAAGCTCAAAGTCTGCTTTACGCTGTTAGAGAACGAGGTAGCGGAGGAAGGCGAACGCACAGCTTATGTAGTTATTTCAGATCCTACTAATAAGGTGATTACTAATTTTTCCACTTCCAGTGGATATTTCACTCTCATGGATAGTGAGCAGCCTTTTTCTACTAAAGTGGTATTCCGGTATAATAAAAGCAGGCAAGAGGTGTGCGCAATCTACGAGAGACCTTCTGACCAAGAGCTTCATAAGGGCACTTATGTAGTATCGGTTTTTTGTGAAGGTGTGCAGATAGGGCAGGGTCAGTTTCAAGTGAAATGAAGAAACTTTTGCCTGCTGACCTATGGGCTGAAATAGAAGAAGCCCAAAAGGCGGGCTATGAGATAGTTACAGCGGACCCCTACTTTGCTGCGGCTTTGTCAGCTGAGCTTCCAGGCAGCACTTGCATAGATATTTTCACCTGGGCCGGGCAAAAGGCAAATATAGATAAGCCTAATCCCATAGACCTTTATAAGGCTTTTGAGGCAGCCCTTCGGAAAATAGATAATTTCCAAACACCCTCTCTGCTGAACTACTGGGAATTAGCCCAGTTGTTTGCCAGAGACTGGCAAGAAGTACTGCTCGGGACTTCCCAGCTCAGTGAAGTAGAGAGGTACTGGAATGACCTGGCGGCTCATAAGCATATTCAATCCCTTTTTGGACTCTACAAAGAGGAGGTTCTTCCTGAGGTGTTTAAGCAACTACCCTTTCCTTTGCGGCCTGTCCGGGAGACGAAGGGATTATGGGAGAAGCTCCCTCAGTTTATTCAGGAATATCAGTCTAGTTTGCAAAGTCGGGGAAAGTTCTTTCTGGAGTCTGCATTACATTCGCAGAAAGTACTACAAAATAGAGCTATTTTCCTGCACATATACAGCGCCTATCCTCTCGTGGAGGGCTTTATAAAGCGGGTGCGAGAAAGGGGTGGGCAAATATTAGGGTGGGATATTTCTGGTTTGAGTACGTGGCTTCCCGAGATATGGAGTGATGTGGTTTTTCCTTCTGGTGGAGCACAAATTGAAGTTACTTCTCGTAGAGTTAGTCTTCATAAGCGTAACTCAGGCTTGGAGGTGGTAGAGGAAGCTGTTAGTGCTATTGCTACTTATGCTCGTACGCATCCCCAGGAGAAAATAGCTATCTGGTGTGAGGGTGAGGTAGAGCATCTTCTGCGACACCTCCTAAATCAAGAAGGATTGGGCGATGAGCTCTCTCCGCCTATTCTTTCTCTTTGGGAAGGTACAAGGGTTGGGAAAGCACTTCAACCCTATGCTGCACTAGGTTTGAGAGGGGCTATGGACCAATGGCCTGTGGTGGATATATCCTCAGAGCCGCAGGAGGAGTGGGCAGGAGAGTTGTATGAAATCGTAGCCCACACGCTGAGTCCTCGTGAAATTTCCTCTTGGCAGTTTCTTATGGGACTCCTACAGAGCCACAAACAGAACCTCCCCGCCTTTTCACCTCGTACTCGTTTATACATAGGGCGCCTGACACAATTAGCTGGAGGGGAGTATGGAGCCTTATTTATAATACATCCTCCCAAAGAGCCATTGGGTAGCTGGGATAGGCCCAGCTTCTGGATACCTTCTCTCAGGGCGTGTTTTTTTCCGCGTGAGCGGCACGCTAAGCTTACTTGGCGCCTCGTGAGTATTTTATTATGGGGAAGTCATGAGATACACCTTTGGCGTCAGGCTGGAGCAGAGTATCAGACACCCATAGAGGAGCTTATGGAATATGCAGACCACATGGAGTCAAGAGGAGCGATAGGCATAGTGGAAAAGGAAGAGCCATTTCCTATCTCTCTCTCAGGTCCTCATACTATAGAGACAAGAGAACCGCTTCCTCTAACCTCTCTTTCACCGGCTGAGATAGCCCAGTTCTTTGTTTGCCCTCGGAGATTGTATTGGGCGCGGTTACTTCCTGAGCGTCCTGCCTCAGAGCCTATAATAATAGGTCAAATCCTACACAAGATAATAGAGAAAAGTTTTCGTAGCCCAAGAGCTTCCCATAGCTTCCCATACAGAGCCTCTTTTCGGAAAATCACTTATCGGCTGAGTCGGCGTAGGCTTTTCTACAGAATAGGGGTGATTTGTAAAGGAAAGGGAAAAGCAGACTCCAAGCACAAGCGCAATGAAGTGGGTCCATGTGGGGTTATTTCCTCTAAAGAGGAGGCAAAAGAAGACTCCCTTAGATGGGATTCCAAGTACCGGCTATTGCGTTCTTTTATGGCCCAGGTGGGTCAGGCTGTCTTACATGGTCTGGTAAGGATTCTTTTTGAAGAAGTGGGGGACCTACTTATCCCCTCAAAAAAGCTGCGGTGGTACCATGTAAAGTGGCTCACTACGCCTTTTTATTTTTTCCCCGAATTTTCTACGCAGGCTAAGGTGGGGAATTTTACCATCAAGGGCAGAGTGGATTTACTCATTCAGAAAAGAGACAGTCCCTCTGAGAATGGAGAATTGTCTCAGTTCTATTTGGTAGACTTCAAGCCTTCCCTTCCAAGGGAGGGAGTAAAAGCAGAGCGAGTTTTGGAAAACCTTCCAGAGGGGTGGTTGGAGGGGAACGCCCCTTTCTCTGACTCTAAGACGTTTCATGAAGCTCCTTTTCAGCTTTTGACCTATATGTGGCTTTTTTCTCAGACTAACATGCCTGTAACTAAAGGAGGCTTGATTGCTTTATGGTGGCATCCAACAGAGCACAAGGAAAACAAAGGGGCGTCTCCTCTCCTTGTTTATGATGCGGATACCGTTTCAGTCGTTATGGAGAGGATACAAAAAATTTGGGAAAAAACTTCTGCCTACCTCTTCAAAGCGATGTATGAGGGCTCAGAGAGGTTTCCTCAGACTTCGCAGTACAGGAATTGCCGCCACTGCGACTTTGCCCTTTTATGCGACCGGCTGGAAAAGTAGCAGTTGGTGAATTTTCTCAGAGAAAGTGGATAGGGCATTTAGCTTTGGTGGGACAAACGCTTATTATTTGCGGGGGATATGTTGTGGGGCGGGAAGCAGCGCAGCGTTTTGATCCTCTTCTTCTTACGGGCTTGCGTGCATGGGCAAGCGCAGCTGTATATTTAGCATTCATACCCCTATTTAGGCGTTTAGGATGGATAAGTTATGCTTGGAGTCATTTACCTGGCTTATGGAAAGAAGGACTATGGATACTTGCCTTTTTAGGCATATTCTTCAATCAGCTTCTTTTCAACTGGGGGTTGCGTTATACTACTGCGGCTACCACTGCGCTAATCTATGCTCTGACGCCTTCCGTAGTTTTCTGGCTGGGTGTGTGGGTGTTTAGACGAGAGAAAGTAAGCATGAAGAAGATCACAGCTTTATTTTTAGCGTATGTAGGGGTTGTATTAGCTCTCTGGCACAACCTTATTCATGCCACACATGGGTGGGGCTGGCTACTCATATTAGCAGCAGTAGGATTTTGGGGGTGGTATCTTAACTTTTCCCCTCCTATTATTGAGCGGGTAGGCGCAATAGGGGTTACAGCATATGTAATGATATTAGGGGCAATTCTTCATACTCCTACTTTGATTATAGGGCTTTTCCGCCAAGAGTGGGATATATTAGGATGGGGGGCATGGATGAGTCTAAGCTACTTAGTGTTAGGGATGTCTGTGGCAGCCTACCTTCTCCTTAATGCCGGGCTCCATTATCTTACTCCTACCCAGACAGCTCTGTATATTAGCTTTCAGCCACTGGGTACCACTTTCTTAGCAGCGAGTTTAGGGCAGGAACCTCTTTCATGGCAGCTCCTTGTGGGGGCGCTTATAACCACAGGGGGAATGTTACTTTTTCGGCGGTGAGGGAAGATGCTTATTTCCTTCGTATAGCGCTTCAAGAGGCTAAGCAAGCCCTTGAGGAGGGGGAGGTGCCAGTAGGCGCAGTAATTGTCATGGAAGGACAGATAGTTGCTCGCGACCATAATCGTATAGAGCAGCTCAAGGACCCCACAGCGCAT
Organism: Bacteroidia bacterium; assembly: GCA_025060275.1. Classification (GTDB taxonomy): domain Bacteria; phylum Bacteroidota; class Bacteroidia; order SpSt-205; family SpSt-205; genus SpSt-205. Next base: position 17,276 of record JANXCJ010000005.1, read on the forward strand.
GCTGAAATTCTCTGCATAACGGCTGCTACAAATGCTCTTCAGGCAAAATACCTGCCTAATGCTACACTGTATGTAACTTTAGAACCGTGTGCAATGTGTGCTTCGGCTGCAAGCTGGGCACAGCTCGGTACAATTGTATATGCAGCTTCTGACCCGGAGAAAGGATTTTTACGTTACTCTCCTTCCCTTCTCCATCCCCGCACACTCGTAAGAAAAGGGCTTTTCGCAGAGGAAGCCCTGTCCCTTCTCCACCACTTTTTTCATTTGAGACGGAAATAGGGCACATGAGGATTTTTGTTTATATTTGTTGTCCTATGAGGTCGGTCATGACTACTTTGTTACTGGGAGGCTTGTGGGCGCAAATACAGATTGGGCACACTGATTTACCTAATGCGGGCTCAACCTATACTGTTAGCCAAGTAACACCACGACCTGGGCTGGACTTTGTCTCTACGGGTGCAAACCATATTTGGGACTTTTCACAGCTTCCTTCGGATACCCAGCTTACCATAGAGTGGAAAAGTCCCCTTCAGGTACCCCAGTATTTCTTTAACTGTGGAAATGCGAGTTGGCAAGCACTTCTTTACAAAGTTGCTGACTCCATTCCTACTCCGTCTGGAACACTGCGGGACCTTTATGCATTTTGTAGGAAAGGGCCTACGCAAATGGTAGTGAGTGGTTTGGGGATGACTATTAATAATGTGCCCATCACGCAGTGTTATCAGGATGAGGATGAGATGTATGTGCTTCCTATCTATTATGGGAGGCGGGACAGCACCACTTTTCGGATACAATATACTCTTCCTTCGCAGTTTGGCACTATAGTATGGGCTAGGAGGGGTTACAAAATTCATTTAGCGGATGGGTATGGGGAGATTCGTACGCCATATGGTCAATTCAATTGCTTGCGTTTGCGTGAGGATGTAAGGGAATGGGATACTGTCTATTTCAATAACATACCCGTACAAAGCCGAGACTCCGCCTATACCCGGTTTGAATGGTTAGGGCAAGGGCAGGGAGTTGCTCTTCTGCAAGTAGAGGGAAGGTGGATCGGAACGAATTTTATCCCCCTCAATATTCAATACAAAGATAACTCTCGTGCAAGCAGCTTGACAGGGCCAGAAGGAAGTGTGCGGGTTTTATTCAATTCGGCAAGGGGTGAACTGTATGTTATGCCTCCTAAGGGACACTACGTCATACGCAACCTAATAGGACAAATAGTAGCAGAGGGAGACGTGCCAGCTACAGGTCAAATATACTTACCCAGTAGCTTACCAGAGGGTATTTACTTCCTCCGGTTAGTACAGGGGGGTCGAGAAAGTTGGCATCGCTTTGCTTTGACGAAATAACTTGGACTCTGCAGAAAGAACCAACTCAAGATGGGACGCCTATTAGTGGGGATAGGCATATTCCTGCTCCTTGCAGGGGCTGTAATGTGGCTGATGGAAAAAGGGGGGTGGAACTGGCCCCGTCTGCCCGGAGATATTATAGTTGAAAAGCCTAACCTTAGAATTTATATACCGTTGGGAAGTAGCTTACTTATCAGCTTGCTACTCAGTGGTATCCTCTACCTGCTCTCGCGCTGGGGACATAGCTGAATTGCCCACCAGCTCAGGATGGATAATTTGTAAGAGTGTGAAAAAGACTTGTACGGGATTGCTAAAGGGACGCTGAATAAACCAAGGGGGAATACTGAAAACTCTTTTATAGCGAATGGCGGGAGAAGTATAAGCGTCGGGATATTGTCTCAAAAAGTCATTGAGAAGTTCAGTTGAATTCTCAGGCACTAGAATAATATCAGGAAGAGCATGGTAAAGAGTTTCGGGGTGAGGCAAAAAATACTCAGCCTCTGCTTTGTAAGGAATGCTACCGCCTGTTTCCTGTACAAGTGTAGCAAGAGGATGACGTTGACTCAACAAGGCTAAAGGCTCTCCTAATGTTAAAATCGCTACTTTGAAGACTCTGGATTCTTTGGCTAAGAGAGATTTTTGCTGGGCTATCCTTTCCAAGCTATCGGCGGTATGTTTTATGAGAGGTTGATCATATACTTTGGCTAAATTTTTCATGTGCCTAAGCCAGCTTGCGAGCGTCCGGGGGGCAAAGACATAGAGAAGGTCTGGGGAGAAACTTTCTACTGCTTGAGGGGAGGGTACCCATGCCCATTCTACTCTGTTACGGAATAACGCATCTGAAAGAGCAATAGAGTCTCCGCAAGGAAGGTAAAATATGCGAGGATCATCTCCTTCTCCTACACAAGCTGCTTTTACATAGGAAAAAAGCCCAGCACTCTGCCAGAGTCCTATGGCTTCCGGCGTGCATAAGGCAACACGACTAGGAGGAGTGCGGAGGTACAATTCATTTCCTGCATCATCCCGCAATCTCGTGCCAATCAGTGGGGCTTCTGCGAGCCATCCAGGTGCCGGCTTACAGCCTTCAAGGAGTATTACTAAAAGAGAAATCGTAGGAAAAATAGTTATACTTTGTGGTTGCATAGAGCTAAATAGACAAGTAAGGAGTCTCGTAAAAAACAATCATGTTTTTTGTATTCTACGGGAAGCATAGCACAGCATCTACCTCCTGCCCACGGTAAGCCTTTTGAATTCTATCTAAGCATTTCTCTAACTCTGTAGGAGTATGAGCTTCCATGAGAGATAGGCGGATAGACTTACCATTGGGTATGCCTTTGAAGTAGCCGCTGTAGTGCTTTCGGAGTTCTATGAGAGTCTTTTGAGGAGGTTGAGGTAAGAGATGTAAGGCGTAATGCAGGTGCTTTCGCAGGGTTTCTATTCTTTCTTCCAGGGAAGGAGGGGGCAGTAGCTTGCCGGTTTCAAAGAAGTGCTTTATTTCCCGAAATATCCATGGGTATCCAATGGCGGCTCGTCCTATCATGAGAGCGTCTGGTTTGTAAGTGTGGTAGAGCTCCCAGGCAGTCTGGGGTGAGTCAATATCTCCGTTACCGATGATGGGAATTTGTATAGAGGGGTCTTGCTTAAGGTAGCCTATCCATTCCCATCGGACTTTGCCCTGGTAGCCGTCAGCTCTCGTGCGTGCATGCACAGCTAAGGCTTGGATGCCTGCAGCTTGCAGCCGGTGAGCTACTTCTATGATTCGGATACTACTCGCGTCCCATCCTAAGCGAGTCTTTACGGTTACAGGAAGAGAAGTACTCTCCACTATCGCTCTTGTGAGAGTTTCCATCTTGGGTATGTCTCGTAGAATGGCCGCGCCTGCCCCTTTGCATACGATTTTGCTTACAGGGCAGCCGTAGTTGATGTCCAGCCAATCTGGCTGGACCTTTTCTATTAGACGGGCTGCCTCACGCATAGATTCTAACTCGCTTCCGAAAATCTGTATTGCTATAGGGCGTTCTTCCTCCCATATTTGGGCTTTTTGCCAGCTTTTCTCTACTTGACGGATCAGTGCCTCACTTGAGATGAACTCTGTTACCACTGCATCGGCGCCCATCTCTTTGCAGAGCCGTCTAAAGCTCGCATCGCTCACATCTTCCATGGGCGCGAGAAAAAGTGGAGGTGCTGTTCCTCCTTGCCACTCTACTTTACCTATGCGCATGCTTGTGATAAATTTAGGAAGAAGCAAACCTATCTTTGCTTTGTGCCACTTGAGTTGTACAATACTCTCTCTCGCAAAAAGGAGGTATTCAGTCCTCTACATCCGCCTTATGTAGGAATGTATGTATGCGGCCCTACAGTGTATAGTGACCCCCACTTAGGTCATGCGAGAGCTGCTATAACATTTGATGTGCTTTTTAGATATCTAAAGTATTTGGGCTATCAAGTACGCTATGTGCGCAATATAACAGATGTAGGGCATTTGGAAGGGGATGCGGATGAAGGGGAGGATAAAATCCTCAAAAAGGCCCGCTTAGAGCAAGTAGAACCTATTGAGATAGCCCAACGCTACACAGCCTTGTATCACAAAGCGATGGATGCCCTGGGGGTCTTGCGTCCCTCTATTGAACCTACAGCTACAGGGCACATTCCCCAGCAGATAGAAATGATTAGGCAGATTTTGGAGCGGGGGTATGCCTATGAAGTGAATGGCTCTGTCTATCTGGATGTAGAATGTTATAGAAGGGATTTTCCCTATGGGATACTCTCGGGCAGGAACGTAGAAGAGCTCTTGGCAGGTAGTCGGGAATTGGAAGGACAATCTGAAAAGCGCCACCCCTGGGACTTTGCGTTATGGAAGCGAGCAGAGCCTACTCACCTTATGCAGTGGGACTCTCCCTGGGGGCGTGGGTATCCAGGCTGGCATATAGAGTGCTCTGCGATGAGCATAAACTACTTGGGTGTACCTTTTGATATACATGGGGGTGGCTTAGACTTAGTCTTTCCTCATCATGAAGCGGAGATTGCACAAGCCCATGCCTGCTTTGGAAAGGAAGCTGCTTTTCAAGCTCGCTTCTGGATACACAATAATCTCGTAACAATAGAGGGGCAAAAAATGAGTAAGTCGTTAGGTAATTTTATCACGGTAGAACAAGTCTTCACAGGTAAGCATCCTAAGCTAAGTCGGGGCTATCCTCCTATGGCTTTGCGCTTTCTTATACTACAGGCCCATTATCGCAGTACTTTAGACTTTTCAGAGGAAGCTCTACTGGGTGCATTTCGGGGTTATCTAAGGCTGATGACTGCCTACCAGCGCCTAATGGAGGTTCGTCCATATACCTATTCTTCTTTCTCCGTAGAGGCTTGGCGGGAGAGGGTATTTGCTGCTCTGAATGATGATCTCAACACAGCGGCTGCTATTGCGCTTTTCTTTGAGCAGACGGAAGAGATAATCCGACTTCGTCGCCAGGAGATTTATCTAACAGCTGAAGATTTAGCTCTCTACCAGCTCACATGGAAGGAAGTACTCATAGACATTTTAGGGCTTTCTCCACCCCAGAGCATAGAATGGGAAAAATGGGCTTCTCTCATAGGACTCCTTATTCAAATTCGCAGAGATGCTCGCCAGGCTAAGAATTATGCTTTGGCAGATCTGATTAGGGATAAGATGACGAGCTTAGGCATAAAATTTTTAGATTTTCCTGATGAAACCTTATGGGAGATGTATGAATAAGTTTAGATTCTTCTAACATAGCTTTGACATTGATGATATACTTTTCAAATATAGTTCTTGGATTTCGGGGATTTGCTCTTAGGGCGGGAGTTACCTCGCTTATTTTCTTCTTTCAGGCTTGTGGAGGAGAAGTAAATTTGCCTGCTTCTCCCTCTCAAAAGAAACTATCTCTCGCTGCTTCTCGCCCTCATTTTTCATCAGACAGTGCCTATATGTGGATAAAGGTGCAGCTTGGGTTTGGGGCTCGGATTCCTGGGACGCCTGCTCATCAAGCATGTGGAGACTGGCTAATAGCAGAACTTCAAAGAAGGGGCGCACGGGTCTACGAACAGAAAGGTGCTTACAAAGGCACGCCTATACGGAATATTATTGGTTCTTTTGGCTCTGACACGGCACGTCCTCGGGTTCTTTTATCAGCTCACTGGGATTCTAGACCTTGGGCAGACAAAGACCCCCAGTCTCCAACTATGCCTGTGCCCGGTGCGAATGATGGAGCAAGCGGCGTAGCCGTGCTATTAGAGGTGGCTCGTCATTTAGCGCAGGCTCCCTTAGCTTATCCAGTAGATATAATTTTCTGGGATGCAGAGGATATGGGACGGGAGGAAGTGGAGGACTCCTACTGCCTCGGCTCTCAATACTGGCTGACTAATCCGCAGCCTCACTTACCTGCGGCATATGCTTGGGGTATTCATTTAGACATGGTAGGGGGTAGGCAGGCTGTTTTTCCTCAGGAAGGGCATAGTAGACAGTACGCCCCCCTAATTGTGGAGCGGCTATGGGGGGTAGCGCGCGAGTTAGGATATGAAAGGGTTTTTGTAGCCCTTCCTGGCGAGCCTATTACTGATGATCCTTACTACCTGTCCAGTAAAGGTGGCATCCCTATGGTAAATATCATTCAGCGTGATCCTATGGGAAGGGGATTTTTCCCTGAATGGCATACCGTACAGGATGATATCCCTGTTATAGATAGGTCTACTTTACAGGCTGTAGGAGAGACACTTATTGCCTTTCTTTATTCTTTCTCGCCTCAGACACTTAGTCCTCACTAAAAACGGGTATAGAAGATTTTTCCACACACCCCCTCTATGAATTCTATTCCTATTTGTACTTTTGCGCATGCAGAAAAGTTTATGGATACTTTTTGCGTTAGGAAGTAGCTTGCTGGCGGTAGATACAAGCAAGGTAGGGCTAAAAAATTATCGGGTTTTTTATGAGTCCCTGGAAAAACTGACAGAGCAATATCCTAAGGTATGGTGGGATCGGCAGTGGGTGAATGCCTATCGTATCAAGGATATACGCTCAGTTATCGTGCCTGTACGCATACCCCTTCAGAAGCCAGAAGAGGGAAAATATTTTGTGGTTCCTATCAAGGGAGCTGTGAATTCGGGTTTTGGTTTTCGCATGGGGTGGCAGTTTCACTTTGGAGTGGATATAGACCTGCGAATAGGGGACACTGTGGTAGCTGCTATGGATGGAGAGGTACGATTAGCGGGATATGACCCGGGAGGATACGGCTATTTCTGTGTAATTGCCCATCCTAATGGGCTTGAGACAGTGTATGGACATTTTTCTCGGCTGCTCGTTTCTGCGGAACAGATTGTGAAAGCAGGTGACCCTATTGGCTTAGGGGGTAGTACGGGAAAGAGTACCGGCCCTCACTTACATTTTGAGGTTCGGTTTATGGGAGAGCCCATAGATATAAGCGCTATCATAGATTTTCAAAATGGAGAGCTACTGGAAAATGAGCTTCATATTACGCATGAGACCTTTGCTCATCTGAGTGCCTTGACAGCAGCGGTATATCATACAGTTCGGAGGGGTGAGTCTCTTTATCTTATTGCTCGGAAATACAGGATTTCTGTGCGTCGTCTTTGCGCGCTGAACGGGCTTTCTACGCGTAGTATACTACGCCCTGGTCAGCGCCTAAGAGTGAAATAGATGAAGAAGAGGGCTCTCTTTGGGTTAGGAAACCCAGGAGAAGCCTATTACCTCACTCGCCATAACGTGGGTTATCGTGTGGTGGAAGCTACCGCCAAAGGCTTAGGGGCTTCTCCTTTTATTTCTGTGCGATATGCCCTCTGGAGCGAAGTAAAAAACAAAGGTATTCACTGGCATTTTTTTCTTCCTACTACCTACATGAACCTCTCTGGCAATGCTGTTGCTTATTGGAGGAGTGAGTTGGAACTTGCCCTGGAGGAGCTTCTGGTGGTGGTGGATGAGATACAGCTTCCTGTGGGGAGAATGCGTCTCACTCCGAGTGGATCGGCAGGAGGACATAACGGCCTTGCGCATGTTATTGAGAGATTAGGTACGCAGAAGTTTCCCCGACTTCGGATTGGGATTGGAAACGATTTCCCCAAAGGAAAGCAGGTAGAATATGTACTTTCTCCCTTCACACCTCAGCAAGAGGAAGTTTTTCAGCAGCTTCTTCCTCATGCAGTTAACTGCCTGCTCAAGTGGGGCAAAGAAGGTATTGAAAGAACCATGAGTGAATTTAACACATTAATAATCCCCAACTCTTTAGAGAAGTAGAGGCGTTTTCCTCATTTTCCTCTTTTTCTGTGGGAGGGGTTAGGTTTGTATTCATGAGAGGTAGGATAAAGCTTTATCTAAGGGTGAGTATATTAGGGAGGTTTTATGTTTATGCACGGGAATAAAGGCAGGGCATTTCCTCTATCCTTACTGATTTTTGCAATAGGCTGTTCTTCTTCACGCTCTGCCTACTCACATAAGAGTTCCTCATCCGTGGTAGAGGTAGCGCGCAGGTATATAGGAGTACCCTACAAGTATGGGGGCACGGATAAAAAGGGGATAGACTGTTCGGGCTTAGTCTGTAGGGTTTATCAGGAAGCGTTGCAGCTGTCTCTCCCGCGTACAGCGCAAGCCCAAGCGCAGGTGGGCAAGCCTGTACGCCGCCAGCTTCAGCCAGGAGATTTAGTCTTCTTTAGGGAACCCAAGGCTAAGGAAATTACTCATGTAGGGATTGTATCAGAGGTGAAAAAGGGTGAAGTTCGTTTTATTCATGCCTCTTCTCGGGGTGTTCGGGAAGATAGCCTTGCGGATTCGCACTGGCGTCAGCGTTATGTCATGGCTCGGCGTGTGCTTGCCTCTCCTCCATCAATAAACCGCAAACGAAGCGGTCAACAGGGAAAGTAAGCTGCATAAAGGGAGGAGGTAGCCATAGTAAGCGAAGGCGAGGCATGCGCACAAAGGGGATATCTTTTAGCTTGACTTTGTAGTAAATAGCTAGTAGCCGGGCATTTTCATGATAATATGAGCGCTGAAAAAATTCCGTAGTGTAAAAATGCTGTATTTGTTCAATAGAGGCTCCTAATTCTTCTTGTAATTCTCTTGATAAGGCTTCCTGAAGGCTTTCATGGGGCTCTACGCCTCCGCCGGGGAATTTTTGGATCCACCCCCCTCTAAAGTACTCTTCTAAGACCAGCCAAGTACCGAATGCACCCTGACACAAAGCATATACTCGGACTACCCAGCGGCTCACGTGCTGCGCTGATAGAAGGTAGGAGCTTTATATTCAAAGAGAGGCGCAAGAATTGTTTTTTGTGCGGTGCTCCAGGCTTGACGGTGATAGTACTCTATTAGGGTCTGGCGATAACGGGTCTGTTGCAGCCAATACTCTACTATTTCTTTTGCAGTTGCTGAGAGACGAGAGTTTGGATTTGTTAGTGCTTCAAATAGATGAGGGAGAAGTTCAATGGGCATCGCATTGAGGTTTTTGAGGGCTCGGAGGGCATTCTGACGGGTACGGAATTCAAAGGCAGGGCTGGCATAATCTACCAGCTTACCTATGGCTTTTGGGTCTCCCGAGAGGGCTGCCACTTCTAAATGCTTGATTCGCACGTTATGCCCTACAATTCCTATGGTATTAGCGGTGATTCGTAAGTAATCCTGCACTCGGTGCGGAAAAGCCTCGCTCAACCTTTCTAACGCTAAGGCTTGAATTACATAAGAAGAGTCTCGTAGCAATTCCTCTAAGGTGGGGCGAAGGGTAGCAGGTATAGGGTTCAGGTGGGCTATCACGGCGAACCTTACCTGTGGGTGTGCGTCCTTGAGGGCTTCTCTAACAAAGCCTTGGGAAGTAGGATCATTTACAAGCTGGGCTACGATTTCGGCTCGCATCGCCCAGAAGCGTTCCCTCCTGAAGGCACTTAGGAGAGCCTCTTTTTTAGCTGATAGGGGAAACTTACGTAGAGCCACTAAAGCATCATACCGATCTAACATATGAGGAGCCTTTGCGAGCTGGGCGAGCCACTCTTCTAAAGTCTTTTCAAATGTTAGTTGCTTTAGTATCCAGCTTCCTGGGTCAAACAGGGTAAAAGCAATTTCCTTCTTTTGGGGATTAGGTATTTCCACTACTTCTCTCTGCTTTTCAATCCATGCCCGTGTTGTATCACTACTTCCATCTGTATAATAGACAGCTAATACAATGGGCATTTTGAATAGTCCTATGGAGCTATCTTGGATTTGCTCTATGATAAATTGAGTGTATTTATGCCCACCTTTCTCAATACTCTGATACTGAACCTTATAATGAGGTTCTCCACCTCTATAGAGCCACTGCTTGAAGAACCAGTCAGGGCTTAGCCCTGCCGCATCCTGGAATGCTTGGAATAGGTCATTTGTCTCTACTACATCATATGGATGCTTTTTGAGGTAATGGGAGATTACTTTGCGATAGACTGCATTTCCGAATGTATAGCGCATCATATCTAAAACCGCGGAACCTTTTTGGTATATGCGACTATATCCCGCGTTAGGATGTACAATAGGAAGGTTATCCTTTTGACTAGCGGATAGGGCGAGGTTATGCTCTGTCCGACGCCCCCACGCGTAGGTTTCCTCTCCAAATAGGTATCCCATAAAAAATCTTGCATAATGTGTAGCAAAACTTTCTTGAAGCCAGATATGAGCAGAAGACCGAGCTGTCACGTAATCTCCAAACCACTGGTGGGTCAATTCATGGGCATTTACTTCTACATAGTTTCTGTCTAGGTATCCTCTGTCATCCACATGAAAGAAATCCCCAAAGACCGTGGCAGTGGTATTCTCCATAGCTCCATAGATGTAGTCTGCTACAGGTACTTGAGCGTACTTCTCCCATGGAAAAGGCACGCCTAATTCCTCCTCTAATTTTTCTATCATTTCTACTGAGTATCGGTAAGTAGGCTCTAAGCAGCATTCTTTTCGGTCAGGGTAATAGTATAGGAGCAGGGGGAGTCCGCGAGGAGTCTGGCGCCTTTCAATCCCATATTCTCCTATGGCTATCATCAGCAGGTATAAGCTGTGGGGTTTGGTCATGCAGTAATGCCAGGTAAGCGTACCATCAGGATTGCGAGTGGTATCTACAAAAGTGCCATTAGAGAGGACTTGGTAGCGGCTATCAAAGGTGATTATTGTTTCTGTTATGA
>JANXCJ010000060.1 GCA_025060275.1 Bacteroidia bacterium
CCGAAGCCGCTGGCGAGTGCGAAAAGTAACCTCCGGAATCTCCTGACTATTCAAAGCTCGTGCCACATCGTCTGCATTGTCTTTGAAGAGAAGGCGCGGAGGCAGCTCCCACAATTCCAATCCACCCTCTACCTGACGCAAGAAAAGAGGCACTACTTGATATTTACTTGAGAGTTTTTCCACCACATTGCGACCACTTTCTAAAGAAATATGCCTTTCTGTAGAGGGACCTCCAAAGATAACAGCAATACGCCGAGTATAAGCAGGTACTGCGCCAGTAGAGGACCTTGTTCGCAGGGATTGAAGCCGGAAGAAACTCGTAGGGGGGCCCGTTCGGCTTTGCTTCAGAGAGCTATTTATCAGATAAGTAATAAAATCTCTCGGAGTAAAACCCACTTCAGCAGCTTGATGAAAGAGCAAAGAGTTGGGCAGCATACCTGAGGTAGTATTGGGGTCATTGAAATAGATCGCTCCTTCCTTGCTTGCTATCCCATCTAACCGAGCACATACGGAAAGGCGAGCTTTTTCGGCGAGCCTTTCCGCCTGCTCCTGAATAGACTTATTCGGCAGGTTCTCAGAGGGCGTTCGCTTGGAGCTTATGCCTGCGAGGTACTTGGCTCGGTAATCGTACAATCTACCCTCTTTGCGAATGTGTGTAGGGGGCAAGGCTACCTTTTCTCCTCTAAGGTCCTCAATTACTATTACAGAGAACTCCTCTCCTTCTACAAAAGCCTCTACTACAAGCTGCGAAGGTGCATCCCATGCTTCTACGAAACCTTTTCTGGGTGGTTGAGAGAGAAAGTGAGCGAGCCCTTTCCAATCCTGTATGACCTGGTGAGGTTCACCTTCCTCATCTCGGTAAAGCAGGGGAAGCCCCAGTCCTTGCGTCAGTTCAAGCAGACCCGCAGTAGGATAAGGCGGAAGCCACTCTACAGGCCAAGTAAAAGCACATCGGTGGAGGGCCTCTGTAAGTTCACCTTCCGTATGGCATACGGCTACCCCTATTGTAGAGCCTTGAAGTGGATGCTTGACTACACAGGGCAGTCCTACTTGGTCCATGATTTTTTCTTTAAGCAAAGTAGGACTTTCCCAAAAGAGACGTCTCTCTACAAGTGCGTAGCGCGGTATAGCAAAGCCATGAGCTGCAAGCCATTCCCGCTGAAGGGCTTTATCCATTCCCCATGCACTTCCCCAGATACTCGTACCTGTATACGGTATGCCCAGCTGCTCCAGAAGTCCCTGAATGCTTCCATCCTCTCCACCTAAGCCGTGAAGTACTAAAAAGGCTACATCTATCTCTTGTGCAAGTCGGTCTAAAGGTATAAGCTCCCCCAATCCATTGAGCCCATCTAAGTAACCTGGAGCCTCTGGAGATATTAGCTGTTCTGCATATACAGGGAACCGCACATTCGGGGGCACCCATGCAAGAGGAGGAAAGAAATCCGTTATCATTCCATAGTACAGATACCGAGGGGAAATGCGAATAATTTTGTGGGAAAAATCCAGAAATAAGGGAATAGGCTTAAATCTCTGCCTATCTATCAGGTCATAGATAGTGCGTCCACCTGCATATGAAATCTCCCTCTCCCGGGAAGCGCCCCCGAAGAAAATACCTACCCGCACGACACAAAGGTATCGCCTTTGAAAAGCTTTGTTTTAGGTACATCTTTTGCGAAATTTACCGTAAATGAAGGAAGAGAATAATCCCTTTGCAGAGGATACTGACAGTTTGTCGTATGCGCTGCGAGCTACGGGTGCTTTACAATTTCCTCCAGTGGATCTGCCCGAGCTCGCCGTACTTCCTTTGCGCAATACGCTTCTCTTCCCTGGTGTGATCCTCCCTATTTCCGTAGCGAGGCCAAGTTCTATACGACTTCTGGAAAGCCTCAAGTCGCAGAAGATATCCTATTTAGCCATCGTAGCCCAGAAAAATCCTCAAAAAGATGAAGTATCCTTAGAAGATATCTATACTACTGCCACATTAGCTAAAATTCTAAAAGCCCAGACGATGCCTGATGGACACATTACCCTGCTCATTCAAGGTCGCCATCGCATTCGCCTGCAGGAATTTACCCAAGTTGAACCCTTTATGAAGGCTCGCTATGTCTACGCGCCAGAGATTCTACCCGATGAAACTCATCAAAAAGGACTCCTTATAGCTCTTCGAGAAAATGCTCTCAGGGCTTTAGAGCTTCTTCCAGAGAGCCCCCAAGAAGCTCGCACACTCTTACAAAATATCCAAGGGCTTCACTTCATGACCAACTTCCTGGCCAATAATCTACCCATGGAACTGCCAGAAAGGCAGAGCCTGTTAGAAATAGATGAAATTGCAGTACGGGCAGAAAAAGTACTGGCTCAGCTTCAAAATCAGCTAAATATCTTGGAGGTAACCGAGGACATTCTGAACCGCGTACGAAGCTCCTTAGAGAAACAGCAAAGAGACTATATCTTGCGCCAACAAATCAAAGCTATACAGGATGAGCTGGGAGAGTCTCCCGAGCAGTCTGATATAAGCCGCTACCGAGAAGCTGCCAAAAACAAAAAATGGACAGCAGAAGCTCAAAAGGCTTTTGAACGAGAGATAGCCCGTCTGGAGCGAATTCCTCCCTTTTCACCAGAATATGGGGTCTCTACAGCCTATATTGAATGGCTTTTGGAATTACCCTGGCAAGTCTATAGCAAAGACCGCTTTAACATCACAAAGGCAAGAGGGATATTAGAGAAAGACCACTACGGAATGGAAAAAGTAAAAAAGCGTGTCTTAGAGTATTTAGCTGTTCTAAAGCTGCGTCGCGACATGAGAAGCCCTATTCTGTGTCTGTATGGTCCGCCAGGAGTGGGTAAGACGTCGTTAGCTCGCTCAATAGCCGAAGCCTTAGGAAGGAAATATGTGCGTATGTCTTTAGGAGGGCTCCACGATGAAGCAGAGATAAGAGGGCATCGCCGTACCTACATCGGTGCTATGCCTGGACGCATACTCCAGCTCCTACGGCGCGCAGGTACAAGCAACCCTGTATTTGTATTAGATGAGATTGATAAAATAGGACGAGATTTGCGTGGAGACCCCGCATATGCTCTCTTGGAGGTTTTGGACCCTGAGCAGAATAGTACCTTTCAAGATCACTACTTAGAAATACCGTATGATCTATCTCATGTACTTTTTATCGCTACTGCGAATACTTTGGAGACTATCCATCCCGCCTTACGCGACAGAATGGAAATCATAGAGCTTTCAGGTTATAGTGTCCCCGAAAAGGTACAGATTGCCCGTAGGCACCTTATTCCTAAGGTGGCTAATGAACACGGGCTACCAGCCAGCCGCTGGCACTTACCTGAGGATACCGTAGTCCACGTAATTGAGCGCTATACCCGTGAGTCAGGTGTGCGTCAGTTGCAACGGGAATTGGCAGGGTTAGCTCGGTGGAGCGCTCTAAAAATAGTAGAGAATAAAACTAAGACACTCACTATTCCACCCGAAATGGTGGAGTCCATTCTAGGTGCCCCTAAGTATGAGAAAGAAGAATACGAGCGGGGTTTGCGCCCAGGCGTGGGGATTGGTTTAGCGTGGACGCCTTATGGCGGTGATGTACTCTACATAGAGACTATAGCCATGCCCGGGGAAGGGAAGCTCACCCTTTCCGGCCAATTAGGAGAAGTGATGAAGGAGTCTGCAACCCTCGCATACAACCTCATACGATCATTAGGCCTCTCCTCTCCAGAATGGTTTAAGACACATGACATTCATGTACACATACCTGCGGGCGCTGTACCTAAAGACGGCCCCTCGGCTGGCGTAGTCTTATTAGCCGCCTTAGCCTCCCTAATTACAGGCAATCCCTTGCGCCCCTACTTAGCTATGACTGGTGAAATCACTTTACGGGGAAGGATTCTCCCTGTGGGAGGAATCAAGGAAAAAATCTTAGCTGCTATTCGGGCAGGCATTCGCGAAATAGCCCTCCCTCTCATGAACCAGAAAGACGTGGCAGAAATTCCTCATGAACTTTTAGAAGATATCACTATTCACTATTTTGAGAGCATACCTCCCTTACTCTCGTACGCTGTATTAGACCTACAGTTGCCAGAGCCCCTCCAACTGACGAGCCTACCCTCCCCCTAAGTATGGATTCACAAGAGAGCCCGACTTGTAGATATTAGCCTTAGTTAGATTATTCTAAGCGTATTAAACTTGCTTCAAATCAGATTCTTTCTATGATGGTGGCGATTCCCATGCCGCCCCCCACACAGAGTGTAGCAAGCCCATAACGAAGGTTTCGTCGCTCCAGCTCATCCAGCAAAGTTCCCACCAGAATAGCCCCCGTAGCTCCCAGGGGATGCCCCATGGCTATAGCACCTCCATTTACATTTATTTTATCCAGAGGAACATGAAGCTCATCTGCAAAACGAAGGGGAACCACCGCAAATGCTTCATTTACCTCATAAAGGTCTATCTCTTCTGGCGTGAGATGGGCACGCATGAGGGCTTTTCTCGCAGCAGGTGCAGGCCCGAGAAGCATGATGGTAGGTTCGCTACCTGTTACAGCCCAACTGATAATTTTGGCTCTTGGAATCAGTCCATACTCTTTATAAAGCGCTTCCGTACCCAGTAAAACTAAAGCTGCCCCATCTACTATAGCCGAGGAGTTACCCGGGTGATGTACATGGCGAATGGTTTCTACTTCAGGGTACTTCTGAATAGCCACTGCATCAAAGCCACCCATTACACCCACTTGCATAAAAGAAGGCTCTAAACTCCTTAGCTTATCCAGTGTAGTATCAGGACGGATATTCTCATCTCTATCTAAAATGACCTCCCCTAAAATATTTTTCACAGGTACTAGACTTTTCTTGAAGAAGCCTTTTTCCGTAGCCTCAGCAGCTAACCGGTGGGAACGAAGTGCAAAGTTGTCTAAAGTCTCCCTGTCATAACCATAAAGAGTAGCTATAAGGTCCGCCGATACACCTTGTGGAATGAAATAGCCCGGAAATGCTACTGCCGGGTCCATGTACCATGCCCCTCCATCTGAACCCATCGGTACCCGACTCATAGACTCTACTCCACCTGCTAAAAAAGCTTTCCCTACACCCGACTTGAGGTAGGCTGCGGCTGTATTGATTGCCTCCAGTCCCGAGGCGCAAAATCTATTTATCGTAACGCCCGCTACCTCATCAGGAAGTCCCGCCGCTTGCGCAGCTATTTTAGCTATATTAGAACCCTGCTCTTGGATTTGCGTCACACACCCTAACACAACATCCTCAATTTCATGAGGAGGCAGAGAGGGATTTCGGGAAAAGAGAGCTTGAATTAGCTGACAGACAAGCTCTACAGGACGAATACCATGGAGTTTTCCATCTTTTTTGCCTCGTCCTCGGGGCGTACGTACTGCATCATAGATATACACTTCAGACATGATCCGCACGCTGAATCCCTAACCGCTTCATACGATTATGTAAAACGGGCCTCTGCATACCTAAAGCCTCCGCCGTACGAGATATGTTAAAGTTATGCCTGCGAAGATGGTGAAGTAAATACTCTTTCTCAACATGATCTAAAATACTCTCTAAGCTCTCTGTCTCTAACATTTCCTCCCACTTACTGAGGCAAGTAACGGCTTCTGAAGTAGAGTTAGACGCTACATATTTACGCACTTCTGCCCCGCCAATCTCCTTGTCGCAAAATATCGCTAATCTCTCTATGGCGTTACGGAGCTCCCGTACATTTCCTGGCCAATCATACCGGGCAAGTTCTTGTAGAGCACTTTTATTTAGGACCTTAGGAGGCATTTTATATTCCTGCACAATCTCTTGAAGGAAGCTCTCAGCCAAGATAGGTATATCTTCTTTCCTTTCTCGCAGGGGAGGGATTTCTATTACTACCACACTGAGGCGGTGATAAAGGTCCTCTCTGAATCGCCCCGCCACAATTTCTTGAGATAAATTCTTATTAGTAGCAGCTATGAGGCGAACATTTACAGATATATCTTTTTCTCCTCCTACTCGGCGTATTTTGCCCTCCTCTATTACGCGTAGTACTTTAGCTTGTGCAGGGAGAGCCATATCTCCTATTTCATCTAAAAAGAGTGTACCCCCATGCGCTTCTTCAAAGCGCCCTATATGCTGTTTGATAGCATGAGTGAAAGCCCCCTTTTCATGTCCAAAAAGTTCACTCTCAATCAGCTCTGGGGGTATAGCTGCACAATTCACATCCACAAAATGTCCCTTACTTCGCGGGCTTTTTAGATGAATAGATCGGGCTACGAGTTCTTTACCGCTTCCACTGGGCCCTGTGATAAGCACCCGAGTATCTAAGGGAGCGACCCGTTCTATAAGCTCCCGAATACGCTGGATAGCTGGTGAAACCCCTAAAATCTCTCTTACTCGGAAGACCTTCTGGGTGAGAGACTTATTTTCTGTGATTAGCTTACGCTTTTCAGCGGCATTTCTTATGAGTATTTCTAGCCTTGGAAGGTCTAAAGGTTTCTCCATGAAGTCAAAAGCACCCTTCTTAGTAGCTGCGACCGCCGTCTCAATAGTAGCATGGCCTGAGAGCATGATAAACTCTACCTCAGGCTTATGCTGGCGTGCCCACTCTAAAAGCTCCATCCCATCCTTTCCGGGCATGCGCACATCACAGAGCACTATGTCAAAGTCGGACTTTTCCAAAATACGCTGAGCCTCCAAGCCGTCCTTAGCTAATTCTACAATATGGTCATCATAGGAAAGTACCTCAGCTAAGCTCTCCCGTATCTCAGGGTCATCATCCACAATTAATAGGCGAGCCATTATACACTAAGAAGCTCCTGCTCCTTCACCTGAGCTAACTTGTCTATTTCAGCAATATATTTATCCGTAAGTTTTTGAAGCTCTTCTTGCCCTTTTCGTACTAGGTCTTCTGGGGTGCCATTCTTTACGAGCTTGCGCAGCTCCTCTAAGTTATCCCTACGAATATTTCGGATTGCTACGCGTCCCTCTTCAGCCAAATCCTTGACCTGCTTGACAAACTTTTTCCTCTGTTCTTCTGTAAGGGCTGGGAAGACCACCCGTACTGCCTTGCCCTCCGTAGAAACAGATAGCCCCAAATTTGCCTCTACAATAGCTTTTTCAATAGACTTTGCTAAACTAGGCTCGTAAGGCTGGATAAGGAGAGTTCGGGAATCCTGCAAAGAAAATGTAGCGACGTGTTTGAGAGGGGTAGGAGCTCCATAATACTCCACTTTGATATGTTCTACAAGGGCAGGGGAGGCTTTGCCAGCGCGAATCTTTCCAATTAGCTCATCATAATGGGCTACCGACTTTTTCATATGTTCTTCGGTTGCTTTGAGGAGGGACTGGATTTCAGGTGTCATACCGCAAAGTTAGCCAAAAGCCTGCTCGTATCCTACCTTACGAAGGTGGCAAGCAGCACAAGTACCACACCCATATCCCCAAACGTGGCGAATAGCACGCTCCCCCAAATAACAAGTATGAGTCTCCTCTACGATGAAATCTAAATATCCTATTTCTTTTGCATATTGCCAAAGGCGAGCCTTATCCCAGAAAAGGAAAGGAGCAATAATGCGAATAGGACTATCTAAGGCATACTTGAGAGCTTCCTCTGCTGCCTCCAGAAAAGGTGCCCTACAATCAGGATAACCGCTATAGTCAATCTGATTGACCCCCATGATTAGGGAAGTTTCTCCCCTCGGATAGCCCCACACAGCCGCAGCTGACAATAAAAAAAGATTACGCCCAGGAACAAAAGTACTGGGCAAACCGGTAGGGAGCATCTCTATGGGTTGCTCTCTCGTCAAAGCTGATGGCACGGCTAAACTTTCCCAAAGAGCACCCAAGTCTAAGACATAATGGGCCACTCTCAATTTCTCCGCAATCTGTTTTGCAGCTTGTATCTCTATGGCATGCCTCTGCCCATATAGGAAAGTAAGTGCGTAAAGAGGCTCTCTAAGTTCCCGAAGCGCCCACAACAAAGCCGTGGTAGAATCCTGGCCCCCACTCAAAAGAACAATGGCCACAAGCTCTCACTAAATTATACAGGCCTACTCACATCCCAACTCTCTAAAAGGTCCGCAACTCGCCGTACAAAAGCCCCTCCTAAAGCCCCATCTATCACACGATGGTCATATGAGTGCGAGAGAAACATCATATGGCGCACTCCAATTACATCCCCCGTATGCGTTTCTATCACAGCGGGCTTCTTCCGAATAGCACCCGTAGCAAGGATACCCACTTGCGGCTGAAGAATTATAGGTGTGCCCATTACATTCCCAAAGGTACCTACATTAGAAAGAGTATAAGTGCCGCCCCCTATCTCATCAGGCTTAAGCTGACCTGCCCGGGCCCGTTTAGAGAGATCATTCACTACGGCGGCTATACCCGCCAAATTCAACCTATCAGCATGCCGTACCACCGGTACAATCAGATTATTATCAGGCAAAGCCACAGCTACACCTATGTGAATATCTTTCTTGAGGAGTATCCTATCACCCTCTACCGATGCATTGAGCTGAGGAAACTCTCTTAGGACTTTGGCAAGAACTTCTACGAAGATATGGGTAAATGTCAGCTTTTCCTTATACTTCCTCTCAAATTCATCTTTCACCCTCTCTCGCCATAATACGAGGGCAGTAACATCCGCCTCCACAAAGCTCGTAACATGAGGAGAGATATGCTTAGAATAGACCATATTTTCAGCTATAAGCTTTCTCATGCGATCCATTTCTATGATATCTGTATTTTCATGAGAAAACTTTTTCTTTGGGATAAGTATAAAATTTTCTTGTAGATACTGGATAATTTCCTGAATAGAAGCAGGCGGAGTACTTGAGGTGGGTGCAGTAACCTGTGGAGGGGGTGCTGGTTTCTTCCGCTGAGCTACATAGCTGAGAATATCCTGCTTAGTTACGCGTCCACCCATGCCTGAACCCGGAATTGTGGCTAGCTCAGCCAGAGTAACGCCCTCTTGCTGGGCAATCGTGCGTACCAAAGGAGAATAAAAGCGCTCCCCATCTCGGGCTGGAATGCGTCCTGAGGGAGAAGGCTTCCCATCTCCTACCGATGGCTCAGGAGCAGCTGCTGGAGAGACTTTAGAGGCTTCAGAATCCCCTTCTCCCTCCTGCTTTATAAGAGCTAAAACTGTACCCACAGGTACTGTCTCTCCTTCCTTTACTCGCACTTCAGCAAGTATGCCAGCCACAGGGGCAGGTACCTCCGAGTCTACTTTATCAGTGGCGATTTCTAATACAGCTTCATCTGCTTCTACCTTCTCTCCCGGCTTCTTGAGCCAGCGAATAATGCGCGCCTCCGTGACACTCTCTCCCATCTTCGGGAGTATGAGTTCTACCATGAGCCAAAGATATATTAATCCTCCTTACTCAATCAGGGTAGGATATACCGATGCCGCCCCAGCTTCCTATGGTAGGCTGATAGCGGTAGCCAAAATCTACCCCCACACTCCTCAAGCGTATCGTAAAGCCCCCCCCCACTGTAAGAAGGGGAACGCCTATACCCGCTCGTAAAACAATAAAAGATGAGGGAGAGTATGAAAAAGCTGTACGAATTTGTAGAGGCGAGAGTCCCTCTTGCCCTATCTCTGCAATCAGCTGCGCATGAGAGGAAGGCACAAAAGCAGCTCCCAAAGCATAGATTATGTTTTCTGGCATGAGACCCCACCCTTGCGCCAATAAGTTGTACCCATACCCCCCTAAGTGAAGTTTAGGAGAAATGCGCCATCGGAAACCTATATCAGGCGTTAGGTGCGACCGCCTACCATATTCCGAAAAGTCCGTGCTAACTAACCTACCTCGGACAGCAAGGGTAATCTGCCCCTCAAGGATTCGTAGAGCATAACCCGCTCCAGCCTCCCATTGGGTTATTTTATCAAACCCCCACTGCTGTACTCGTAGCTGTACGCCTTGTAGCGTATCCCACGAGAAACTCCCTGCTATCATGCGAAAGTTTAGTTCTGGAGAGGGCGCATAGAGCGTTACACCAGCTTGAATAGCCCACTGCTGCAAAGAAAATGCTGTAGCAGGGCTAAGCGAAAGAAGCTCTCCTTGCAGAGGAGCCTGTGCCTCTGCTGTACCCAGCAGGCGAGGCGCCCATGTCTGACCCCACATCAAACTCACCCATACCCACCTCATGCGCGCCCAAATATACACTTTGATCCTAACCCTTATATGATAAGACTCTCTCAGGAGAAAGTAACTATTTGGAGCAGAGCCTATAGCTTATATCCAGAAAGTATTTAGCTCACAGGATAGCCTCCTCTACTTTTTGACTAAGGGGTTGAGTTTCTGGAAACTCCCTTTCCCTATGGCTATGTTGCCAAAATTGCTCCCCTCCACTGTACTCCTAAAAATCCTACGCGCTGAGCCACTTTGAACGAGGCCTACTAAATCCCCACTGTCAAGCAGGCACTTATAGAGAATTCCCCAAATATTATCCAGTCCAATTGAGTCTCACCTCTAAGAAACATGGTTCTATCCTTTATTATCCCCATTTACAGCTAAGGATGAAAAACAGACCTCTCTTTCCTTAGCTAAAATGGATTTTATCTCGTTTCAGCTCCACTCTGTAGAGAGCAACATGAAGAGCTACCAGCTCTAATCCTCAGTAACACCACTATTAGGCATTTAGTCTCTCAGATTAATTTTTCTCTCATTCTCTTATGCTTACCTTTGCGGGCTATGGCAGCACCAGCAAAGAAAAAGAAGAAGACAAGTCGCTCAAAAAGTGCCTTGAAACGCCAGCGCCAAATAGCTCGCAGGCGACTTCGCAATCTCGCATGGAAAGCAAGACTACGCCAAGCCCTCCGCAATTTCCGTAAGGAAACAGACCCTCATAAACTGCCTGAGCTACTACGGGAAGTACATTCTCTCTTAGACAAGATGGCTCGCCGTAATATCATCCACCGCAATAAGGCAGCTCGTTATAAATCTCGTCTAACTCTCCAAGTTAGACAGCGTTTAGCTGGTATTTCTTCTTAGTAGTGGCTTACTTTCCTACGCAGAGTGCTCGCGTGCGGTTTTGGGCTCACCCGAGAGGCCTGTATGTGCTCTTTTTCTCTGAAATGTGGGAGCGTTTTAGCTATTATGGCATGCGGGCTATCCTCGTGCTTTATCTTACGAATTTTATAGCCTACCCACGTGCAGCAGCACTGGAGATATACGGCCTCTACACAGGATTAGTTTATCTTACACCTATCTTAGGGGGCTTTTTAGCAGACCGCTGGCTGGGGTATCGGGGTACAGTATTAGCAGGGGCAGTTCTAATGATGCTGGGACATTTTGCTATGGCTATTTCTACGCTTCTCTTTCCTGCCTTAACCTTACTAATATTGGGCAATGGGCTTTTCAAGCCAAACATTTCCACAATTGTAGGGTCTCTCTATCTTTCTAATGATCCACGACGGGATGCTGCGTTTACCATTTTCTATATGGGTATAAA
>JANXCJ010000061.1 GCA_025060275.1 Bacteroidia bacterium
GCATACAAGTCTGCGAATTCTTGCAGGTTGAGATGAGGAAGGAGATAATCTTTGACAGCTTTGTAATCTCCCTGGAGGGGCTATTGGGGTTGCTTAGCTCAGGAAGGATGGCTTCATCTCGCAGAAATCGGGTCCGTTGTGCCAGATTGCGAGCAAGTTCTTTAGGTGCTGGCGCAATGGTGAGCTGGTAGCTCAGAAACTGGGTAAGGAGTTCATCACACCCTTTAGCGCCTCGGGCGGGAGGGGGCTCCTTGACACGCTGAGCTATCACTGCGTCAGCTAATATCACCTGCTTGAGCAGCTTGCCCTCCCGATACAGCCGAAACTCATAAAAATCTGTGAGAATGAGATTAGGGAAAGTTTCCAAGTATCGTTTGAGCTGGGGGGTGTGCTCTATGGCGGTTAGGTTTGTGCCGGGGGCTTTAGCTTCTATGTAGCCAATGACCTGCCCCGACCCATCCCAAACCCGAAAATCTGGGCAACCTGCTTCGGTACGCCTAGGTAGAACCGTTATATCAATCTGCAGGTCTAGTTGTTTTGCAAAATCCTTTAGTAGCTCTTCCAGCGCATGATAGAGGCTTTCTTCCCTAAAATCTCCACGCTGATATATTTTAGTAAGGGCTTGGAGGTAGGAGGTGTAGAGAGAAGACATCACAAATAAAAGTAGAAAAAGATATAAAATTACAAATGGGAGGCAATCCTTTGCTGTATGTAGAATGAGTTGAATACCAAAAATATCTTTGCGATGTGCGGAGATGGATAGGTCCGGGGATACTGGTGGCAGTGGGATACATGGACCCGGGAAATTGGGCTATGGGCACAGAAGCAGGGAGTGGCTATGGGTATAGCTTGACATGGGTGATACTTCTCTCTAGTGCTGCAGCTATCCTACTTCAAATCAATGCGGCTCGGATCGCTCTACACACTCGGAGGGACCTTATAGGGTTAGGCTATAGCTTTTTGGGAAGGAAAATAGGTACTTTCTTAGCTATTACAGCTTTTATCGCAGTATTAGCTACGGACTTAGCAGAGGTATTAGGTTTTGCGCTTGCTCTTAGGCTTCTTTTAGGCATGCCTCTGGCAGCCGGTGCGTTTTTAGCTCTTGCTGAGGTGGTATTTGTGCTTTATTGGACGACTCGGCGTCCCCGTTCTTTGGAGATGCTTGTAGGCATTCTCACTCTGGGTATCATGGGGATTTTCGCCTATGAGCTTTTTCTTCTGAGACCCTCCCCCTCTGAGGTGATGAAAGGCCTCATGCCCTCCGTAAGAATTATGCAGGACCGTGAGATGCTTTATCTTACACTTGGGCTTATCGGGGCTACGATTATGCCCCATAATCTCTATCTTCACAGCATCTGGGTTCAAAAGGAACGTCCAAGTCTATCTATACCCCCTGAAAAAGCGCTTGTACGCGACACCACCGTCAGTCTGAGCCTTGCTTTTTTTGTAAATGTGTCTTTGCTACTTATTGCAGCCACACTCAAGGGCACACCTAATCCTTTACAGAGATGGGGCATAGAAGAGGCTTATTATCTTTTTGAGCCTACCTTAGGTTCCGGAGCGATGATAGCCTTTGGTATAGCTCTTCTTCTTTCTGGACATAATGCTACGCTAACTACTACCTTGACGGGGCAGTATATACTAGAATACCTTCTGCCGCACGGGATATCCTCCTTTTGGCGGAGCTTTATTCTGAGGAGCCTTGCACTAATACCTGCTTTTTTGGGGATTGCTTTTTGGGGCGAAGAGCATCTTAGCGCGCTTTTCGTCCTTTCTCAGGTTATTCTCTCACTACAATTGCCCTTTGTCCTCCTACCTATGCTCTACTTCCTAAGGAAGCTCCCAGAGAAACGCCCCAGTAAAATGTCTTATGCAATCACTTTTTTGATTAGCTTGCTAATAACAAGTCTGAACTTCTACTTACTCACAACTTTATAACTATCTTTGTGTAGATGAACCGCCGTACCTTTTTAGCGTCAGTAGTAGCCCTTTTATTGGGAGGATGGCGGTGGAGAAGTTCTCCTTTATCTCTGGATATCTATATTGTGCCAGGAGGAGGATACCCTTATGAGCTTCCTCCTCTACCTTATCCCTATGAAGCGCTTGAGCCTTATATTGATGCCCAGACTATGCGGGTTCACCACCAAGGTCATCATGCTACCTATGTGAGCAATCTAAATAAGGCACTTGCGGAGTTACCAGCCTTTCAGAGCCTTGCATTGGAGGAACTCCTTACACAACTAGATAAACTACCCTCTTCGCACCGTACTACTGTACGCAATCATGGAGGCGGACACTGGAATCATACTTTTTTCTGGCCTCTCCTTACACCTAAGCCTCAATCTCCCTCGTCTGCTTTACAAAAGCAGATAAGTGCGGCTTTTGGAAGCTGGGATGCCTTTCGGGGGCAGCTTTTAGATGCAGCTGCGCGTCATTTTGGTTCAGGTTGGGCTTGGCTGGTCAAAACCCCCTCCGGCCAGCTCCAGATCACTACCACCCCTAATCAAGATAATCCTCTCATGCCTTATGCAGAGGTGCGAGGAAAACCTATATTAGGCATAGATGTCTGGGAACATGCTTATTACCTGAAATATCAAAATAAGCGAACCGAATATCTCAGCGCCATTTGGAATATCATTAACTGGGAAAAGGTAGAAGCACTTCTTGGGTAGAATAGGGCGCATAATAATAGCCTTCTTGCTCTTGCTGATTTTGGGGTTAGGGGGTTTATGGGTCTACAACCACTTTTCTTATCCTCCCAGGCAGAGCAAGTCATGGCAAAACCTTCCCCAGGGGTATCAATTAGTGGTATATGTGCCTTTTTTTGCGCAGTCTTGGAAGGCATTTAGGCATAGTCCCCTGTGGAATATCTGGCGTGAGAGCCCGCACTTAGGAGAACTATTTTTAGTAGGTCAGCGATGGGACTCTCTCCTGCGTAAGTATCCCTTACTTTTTGAATGGCTAGGGGGAAAGGGAGTGCTTATAGCTCTATATCCTGAAGGCCCTCTTTATTTGTTAGAAGCTCCTTTCTTAGCTAAGGTAGGAGATTGGAGAGGACTGATGCAGCGTCTTGTTCAGCAGTACGGCTGGCCTATAGATTTAGTGGAGCGAGAGGGATATGCTCTCTGGAGATTGCCAGAGGGATATCTTGTTCCGGCAGGCACTTTTCTTGCCTACGCTGCTCAGCCTTCCTTACTAAGTCGTTTCCTACGAGGGGACCAAGTGAAGGTGCCTCCTTGGAACTGGGGAGAGGAAACATGGGGAGACACCTCTCCTTGGCTCGCAATAGGGTGGGAGGGTTCAGCACTTTATCAGCGCCTTTCTCACCCTGCCCTGGACTTTATCAACTACCTGAAATGGGGTGAAATACGCTTCTACCTCACAGAAGAAGGAATAGTAGGAGAGGGAAGCTGGATACCCACGAGAGAATTCTGGGACTATACAGTCCCCACTTCTATTAGCATAGCAGAGCTATGCCCACCTAACACACAGCTGCTTATTAGCCTCAAACTCAAAGACCCTGTAAACTTCTATCGTAAATACCTTCTCCCTAATCACGAGAAAGAGATAAAAACGGCAGAGAAATGGCTGAGTATCTCTTTTGAAGAGCAATTCTTTCAACACCTTTCAGGTGAGGTAGGCATAGCCCATTCTCGTCATCCGTTTGTCTTACTCAGACTGAAAAATCCCGAAGCTTTTGGTAAGTCTCTTAGCTTATTAGAGCGTCGCATCCGTTGGCGCACTCCTCTCACTACTCGCAAAACTTCATATAGGGGTTACACTATCCATCACATAGAGGTCAAAGCGCTCTTCAAGTGGTTATTGGGTAAAGCTTTTAGTGATTGGGAGGCACCCTATGCTGTGCAGGTAGGAGAATGGTTGATAGCAGCCAAAGTTATTGATCCCCTCCATGCGTGGATAGATGCATATCTTAGCCGCCGAAGCCTATACGAGAAAGCCGATTTTAGTCCTCAGCTCTCTACTATATCACCTAACTCCTTGCTAATAGCGTACCTTCAGCCCAATCCAGCTGAATGGCTTCAAGAATGGCTTAGTCCTACCTCTTATAAGAGTTGGCAGAAAGAACTCAACCCCTGGCAAAGTCTATACTTTACCCTTCAAAGCTCTACTAAGAGCGAAAGTTTAGCCTGTCGGCTACAGCTTCTATGGAAATCCTTCGCTAATGGAGATACACTGCCGCCTCCCCCGACTTACTCTCTTCCAAGTTTTAGGGACTCCTCCATTGAAGGGACCCAGGAGGAGTACTATCCTAACGGCGTCCTTAAGCGACGAGTAACTTATGTAGAAGGTCAAATGGAGGGTGAATATTGGGAGTACCACCCAAACGGCACGGTAAAGGTACAGGGATACTATGAGCAAGGACAAAAAGTAGGCAAATGGCGCTATTTCTCTTCTAAAGGAGAGCTTCTGCGTGAGGAAAACTGGGGACAAGAAGAACTTAGCCCGAGCAGCGAAAGCGAGAAATGAGATTTTGTCTATATGCCTTAGCGCCAGGAGGCAGAGTAGCTTTGTCTGATAGTTTTAGCCAGTAACAAGCTGAGTCTTTTTGAATCCCTGCCAGAAATAGATAAGCAGGTCCACACGTTGAGTCCTCCGTTATGGCTTCATTGAGATACTGTAGGGCTTTATCAGCCTGCCCCGTATGCCAGGATAATCTTCCTAAGTAGGCTTTTACCCAGGGGTCTTCACGCATTTGTTGCAGTCGCTGAACATATATCATGGGAGGAACTTGTAAAGCCTCTGTCGCATACAAAAGCATATAAGTTACCCCTAAAGCATACGTTCTGGTCAGCGTGTCAGGTATGCGGGCAACCCACTGGATTAGGGCTGACTTTTCTGCACTTGAGAGATAGTTTCCTGCTTCACTCTGCCAGAAAGCCTCGGATAACCTTATCTCCACCTCTGTATCCCTTCGGCTCTGCAAGGGTGTGGCACGCTTAAGATACCACAATCCCCCTATGGCGATTACACCTGAGAGCAACCAAAGAAGCCAGCGAAGCCGTTCATTCCTTGGCAAGGCGTTTTAGAAGGGTTGGATTATTCTGAATTCGGCTCTGAAGCTGATTGGAAGGCTGGAAGGCAACCCGAAGACGGGGGGGAATTGTAATAGCCTGTCCTGTGTGGATGACTCGTCCTTTCCTCGCACGCTGAAACTTCAAGTTGAAAGAGCCGAAACCTCTAAGAGTAATAGGTTCGCCATTCACTAAGGACTCCTGTACCACTGTAATAAACGCCTCCAAAGCAGCAGCTGCATCTGTCCGAGAAAGTCCCGTACGCTCACTAATAGCTCGTACAAGTTCCTGCCGTGTCATACTTCCCAGCAAAACTACAATACTCTCTCCATACATTCTCCAATATTTCTACAGGAATCGCAAATGCTAGTCCCTCATAGAGCCCTGAGGTAGTGGCAATGTCGGATAGCATCCCTATTACTTCACCCCTTCGGTTGAATACGGGGCTTCCAGAGCTTCCGGGCTGAGCAGGAAGAGATAACTGTAAGAAAGGCAGGGCTTCTTTAGCGATAGGCGTAAGGATATACCTTTTCTCACCTGAAATGAAGCCCTCCTGGAATGTACCCAGGAGACCCCAAGGGGCTCCCACAGAGAGCACGGTACTTCCTGGTACAGCGAGTTCAGAATTTTCTGCCCGCTGAAAAGGTACTCCTTCAAGTCCCCTGGCCCATAAGAACGCTACATCTGCTATGGTATCCTTCCAAACTAATGCAGCGGGATAACAAGCACCTGAATAATCCCATATCTCTATTTCTAGGCGTGATGACCCTGAAGGAAGAAGATGCCTGCAAGTAACAAGGACTCCCTCTCTTTTCCATAACCAGGCCGTGCCCCTATAAGAATCCTGCCCGTAAGGATATTTTATACGGACTTCTACCCGATATACCCGTCGGGACAACTCTTTTATCTGACTTTGACGCCATTCTTCTATCCTCTCTACCGGTTCTACCAGAGGGTATGAAAAGGAATGAGAGACTTCTTCTCTGTCCTCGGTATGAATGCGAGATTGACAGCTACCTATTATGCCTCCTATCAGTATGCTCTTAAAGAAGGGTTTCAGCCAGCTTTTGGGCCATTTCATATTCCTCTGGCGTGTCTATTCCGTAGCTTCGGTAAGGTGTCTCCCACACCCAGACTTCATAGCCATGATAGAGCCACCGAAGCTGTTCTAACTGCTCCACTTCCTCTAGGGGGGAAGGAGAAAGTGTTACTATTTCCATAAGGACAGAACGGTGATAACCATATACACCGATATGACGATAATAGCTCATCCTATGTACTAACTCGGAATTATCTAAAGACACACCTCTGGGATAAGGTAAGATAGCCCTTGAGAAATAGAGGGCTTTGCCTCTTTTATCCACCACTACTTTCACTGCAGAGGGCGTGATAAGTTCTTCTTTGCGTTGTACTCTATGCATGAGGGTTACCAAAGGGTGTTTTTTTAAGGCTTCTAAGAGCAAGCGAAGTTGTTCAGCCTCTATGAAAGGTTCATCTGCCTGGATATTCACATACGCGTCATATATAAAACGTTCTGCGACTTCTCCTACTCTTTCTGTACCGGAGGCGTGAGTCGTACGAGTCATGACAGCGCGCCCTCCAAAGGCTTCCACGGCCTCTACTACTCGCATATCATCCGTTGCTACGATTATGTTCTCTCCGAATACTTTACGAGCACGCTCATATACATGCTGGATCATGGGCTTGTCCCGCAAGGGAAGAAGTACCTTCCCAGGCAGCCGCTGAGAGTGGTAGCGGGCAGGTATCACACCGAGAACGCGCATAACTGATGGAATACAAACCTAAGAAGAGAGACTGATATTTTTGCTAATCATGTACTTAGTTTGGGCTGATGAGGAAGGACGGATTTACGAGGATAGGGGTTGGCAGGCAGTGGGTAGAAGTGCATTTTGGTACAAGCGTTGGGATGCTTATGAGCGATGGATTTCTCTTCCCTCAGGGAGTACGCTTTTTCACCTTGTAGGACGCAAGCCAATAGGCATAGCACCTAATGGGAAATTGCAAACTTATCCCAAAGGATGGGCTGTAGCAGCCTTTGTGGCACCTGCTCACACTCAGCTTGCTCTGAGTGCGTATAAGAAGCTGCCTGGAGCACCTACCTTGCCCCTCTATGCTTATACAGCCGTGGGATGGAGAGAAGGACAGTTTTGGGTAGCTGCCTTTCGGGTAGACCCCCAACCTAGACAAGACACTGAAAGATTCCATCCTCGTAGTATTGCCACAGGCGCAAAGAAGCTGCGTGAAAAATTTCCTCATAATCGACTTGTAGCACATCTAATGGATAATTGCGTGGAGAGATACTGCTGTCCTGCCGCGAGAAACTTTGCCCTAGGACGATGGGAATGCCCTCTTCCGACTTCACCGGCTTGCAATGCTGCCTGCATTGGCTGCATATCCCTTCAAGAACCTCATGAGTCTCCTATCCCAAGTAGCCAAGAACGCCTTTCCTTCATACCTACCCCCGAAGAGATCGCAGAGATAGCCATACATCACCTTGAAAATGCCCCTGCTCCTATCGTCAGCTTCGGTCAGGGATGTGAAGGAGAGCCACTCTTAGTATGGAAAGTTATAGAAGAAGCTGTCCGGCTCATAAGAAAGAAAACCTCAAGAGGAATTATAAACATGAACACTAATGGTGGATGGCCCGATATAATAGAAAGATTAGCTAAAGCAGGAATAGACAGCTTCCGGTTCAGTCTAAATAGTGCCCAAAAGAGCTGGTATGAGAAGTACTACAGGCCTCGCAACTATGACTTTGAAATGTTCAAGGAGTCTATCCGACGGGTAGTAGCTCTTGGAAAATGGGCTTCTATCAATTACTTTACCCTACCTGGCTTTACGGATCAGCCAGCCGAATATCAAGCAGCCATACAACTTATTCGGGAGACAGGGCTACATATGATTCAATGGAGAAATTTCAATATAGACCCAGATTGGTACATAGAGAGAATGGAGTTTAGTCAAGAAAACTTTGAAAAACCCCTCGGTATAGGTTTTGTTTTTGAAGGTCTACGCCGACAATTTCCCCATCTTGCTTATGGATACTTCAACCCTACTGCTAAGTTTATTCAGCGTCAAAGAGAGAGATTTATCCTGCGAGCATAGGCTATTTGTTAGTGCTCACTTTTGCCTTGGCCTCTGCATAGAGTGATTCATAGAGGGGTACTATTTTATGGGTGTCATAAGTGAGTGCTACCTGACGTGCGCCTTGTTTGTATGCAGGAAGACTTTGGATCACTTTTAGGATGGCCTCACGAGCTGATCTCAGATCGCCAGGTGAGAATAATCTCCCCCCCTCAGGCCTAATAACTTCTGGCAAACCTCCTACAGCCGGTGCTACCACAGGTACCCCACATGCCATGGCCTCAAGAGCCGCTAATCCAAAACTCTCATATGCAGAAGTAAGTACAAATACATCCCCTATCGCCAAGAGAGAGGAGAGCTCCGCCACCCCTCCCGTAAAGCACACTTTATTTTCTACTCCTAAACTCTGTGCCAGCCTTTCACAAATGGGCCGCTCAGCTCCATCCCCTATCATGAGAAGACGAACAGGCAAACCAGTCTCTAAAAGCTCTGCAAAAAGATAGATGATTTGTGGGGTCTGCTTTATAGGACGAAAATTAGAGGCATGAACAAGTAAAAACTCCTCTGGAGACGCATAGGCCACCCGCAGACTCTCGTCTCGCCTTTTGGGTGAGAAAGTGTGTGTATCTACGAAGTTAGGTATCACCACTGGTGGTGCACTGAGAGAAAACTCTATCTCCGTCTCTCGGGCTAAGGCTAGAGAAACGGCTGTTACGACTGTGCTGGACTGCAGGGCCATCTTTGAGATAGCATGAAGGTCTATGTATTCCTTGACTAGCTTCGTATCCGTCCCATGGAGGGTTGTAATTACAGGCAGATAGATACCACACTCCTCCAGCGCTTTTTGAGCCAAATAAGCACTCACTGCATGCGGGATCGCATAGTGAACATGGACCAGCTCCATTCCTTCTTCTGCAAGGCGAAAGAGTCGCCCTGCTAAGGCACTCTCGTAGGGCTTATACTGAAAGAGAGGATAATCTGGCGGAGCTACCTGATGAAAATACAGATAGGGTAAGCATGGCGTATAACGCAAGGGAGGATCAGAAGAAATGAGATGCACTACATGCCCCTTACAAGCTAAGGCTCTAGCCAGCTCCGTCGCTACCACTCCACTCCCTCCTATGACAGGAAAGCATACTATGCCAATCTGCATCCATAAAAGCAACAAAAATACTCGCCTCTCCTAATCTCCCCTGTTTCAGTGCTAAATAGAAACTTATTCATATATCAGATACTTAGTTCGTAGAGAGTCCCAAGAAGGCAACACCTGAAAGCTCGCATAAAGCGTATCTACAGGCAGGTGCTTCTCTACCATCCAGCGTAAAAGAGAAGTGCCAAATAGCTTATCAAAGAATTCCTCATCATAAAAGTCCTTATCAGGGTAAGCTTTATAAAAAGTATGCAGCAGAAAAAAGCCTAGTCTAAATAGGCTGTCAGGCTTTATAGGACCCGCATACTCTCTTCTTATTTCCCAGCCCGTGTAGGTAGTTTTTTCTTGGTTAGGCTGGAAAATCACAGGGATAAGTCGGTACCCATAGATCACCGTATCTCCGAAAGGAAGCCGATCTATTCCCTTGATACCCACTTGCTTGAAGGGCTTTTCTGTACCTCTCCCTACACTTATAGGTCTGACCCCCTCATACCAACCTAAAATAGGGTACAACTCTATGGCTAAATTATCCTTGAGAGCTGGCGAAGGGGACTCGCTAAAGAAGGGCTTCTTAGGAGGCAAGGGACCTCCTCTTTTCCAGCCTTTCCAAGGAACTACATGAAGCTGCACAGGAGGCACCCATTTCTCACCCACAAGAAGCCGAGCATATTCTCCAATGGTAAAACCTGGCACCAGCGGTACAGGATACATCCCGATAAAAGAGAAAAGAGAACTGTCCAGTAGAGGCCCATACGCATAATGGGCATGCGGATTAGGGAAATCCAGAATCCACGCAGGTACTTTTGCTTGATAAGCAGCTCGGAGGACATACGCAAGAGTACTTAGATAAGTATAATGGCGAACCCCCACATCCCTAAGGGCAAATAAAATAGCGCCTACATTTTGCAGTTCTGTAGTGGTGGGGGATTTTCTTTTGCCATAGAGAGATATTACCGGAATACCCCGATATGTCGTGTCTCGTATTACAGCGCCTGCTTTCCCCTCCCCAAAAAGCCCATGTTCTGGTACATAAATATATCTGAGCATCATTCCTTTAGCTAATAAGCTATCTACTAGCGCATAAGTGGGTCTATGCACCACCACTGCCAGAGCGTGCCTACGCAGCTGGGGAAGATGATACTTCACAAATATGTCCCAGCTGCTTGTGTCTTCCATAGTTATAGGCCCAGAGTATATCTTTTGAACTTTCCGCTGAGGTATATCCCCCTCCTCAAAGCAAGTGCCTCCAAGAGCAAGAAATACCAGAGAAAGACTCCCTCGCATCACTACAAAGAAAAAAAGGATACCATCTCTCCTATCTTCGCCTTATGAAAGGAAAGAATTGGGAAAACTTTTGGGATGTATTCATGCTATTGATTGCCGTCAGTAATCTGCTACTAATTCTTTTTGATCTTTCCTATCTTTCTCTAAGACCACAGTATCTTCGCTATCTCCCTTCCTTAGTATGGTGGTATGATAAATACAAAGGGATAGAACCGCACTGGATTACTAACACATATCAGGAAATAGCAGATAGCTTAGTAAAGCGCTGGAAACAAGCCCCTCCTCCATCGGAAACAGAACTCAAATCATTTGGAGACACGCTATTGGCTCTCTCTATTCGGATTCTTTCTGAGCGGCCCTACGAGCGCTTTGGGCTTATGGCATACCAAGAAAGGTTGAAAAGCAAGGTTAAGGAGTTTGTGGCGCACCATTATGGCGAGCGGGGGCGTAGTACAGAGGCTTTCAGACGATTCTGGACACTTACACCCACTAACACAGCGCTTCATTTAGATTTCTACGAGCGTGAGCTACGCTATCTTCTGCAAGTCAATTATTACAGGCATTATGACCTCTCTGGAGATTATGTGGACCACTTCTGGAAGCTGGACCTTCCTTTTTTGATATTTTTCTGGATAGAGTTTTGGGGGGCATGGCTCGTGGCAATCAGAACGCGTAGATACACTTACTGGTGGATGTATCCTGTCGCTCATTGGTATGATGTATTAGCACTTACTCCTTTCAAAAGCCTCAGATGGTTTAGGCTCCTTCGGATATGGAGTCTCTAC